>JAZSIV010000001.1:0-5120 GCA_045533995.1 Eubacteriales bacterium | reverse complement strand
CGTTTCTGCCCATTATCTCAACGATGGTTACAGCGGGGATGCGGTAAACGGCGCAGTCCCTTATTACTTCCTGTATGGTAGTAGCTATAAACTTTGCGGCTGTGCCGTATCCGGGGGTGTGGTCGGTAGCCACGAGGTCGTTGTCGATGGTTTTCGGGATACCGAGTATTCTCATCTCGTAATTTCTGGACGCCATAAAGCGAGAGAGCTTAGCAACGGTGTCCATAGAGTCGTTTCCGCCGATATAGAAGAAATATCTTATATCGTATTTCTTGAATATCTCAATAAGTCCCTCGTAAAATTCCTTGTTTCCCTCAACTGCGGGAAGCTTTTTTCTGCATGAGCCGAGTGCTGCGGCAGGTGTATGCTCGAGCATAGAAAGCTTGTGCTCGTCATTTGCGAAAATAGCGTTAAGATCAATAAGGTCCTCGCGCAGAAGGCCTTCTACTCCGTTGCGCATTCCGTAAATAGTCTTTATGGCGTCAGTTCTCTCAAGCGCGCCTCTGATAACGCCCGCAAGAGTTGCATTTATAGCGGCGGTAGGTCCGCCCGATTGTCCGACAACTGCATTTCCGATCAGCATAATGATCCTCCAAGTATATTTTTATAACTAATTATACCATATTTTTTTATTAGATACAAGTGCTTTCATAACAATTAACACTCTTTCATAATAATTTCAATAAAGAACAAAGATCATTTCGAAGGGAGAAAGCTATGCTTGGAAATTTTTTATCTGTTTTTTCTAATCTGTTGCATTTGATACTCGGAATCGAAACACCGCAAAACTTCCCCGCCCCGCTTCCGTCCGACAAGGAAAAGGAGTATTTTAAGCTTATTCAAGCCAAGGGCGATGAGGATGCGCGGCAAAAGCTTATTCTGCACAATCTGCGTCTTGTATCCCATATCGTAAGAAAATATTACGCGTCAAGTCCGAGCCAAGAGGATCTTGTTTCGGTAGGCACAGTTGGACTCGTCAAGGCGGTAGACACCTTCTCACCGTCAAACGGCGCACGCTTTGCGACCTATGCCTCAAAATGTATCCAGAACGAGATACTTATGTATTTCCGTTCCCAAAAAAAGCTTTCGGCAGAGGTATCCTTGAACGAAACTATTGACATTGACCGCGACGGAAATCCGCTCACCTATATAGACGTTATAAGTTGTGACGATAATATGGCAGCCGACGTTGAAAGAAAGATAAGAACGCAAAAGGCTATGCGATACGTAAAAACCGTGCTCAACCCAAGAGAAAGACAGATAATTATTATGCGCTTCGGTCTTGGAAGGTCGGCACCGCTAACCCAAAGAGAGACCGCCGAACGACTTGGAATTTCTCGCTCCTACGTGAGCCGAATAGAAAAATGTGCCCTGCAAAAGCTGCACGACGCATTTGAGGTTAAGTGAGATTTATTTTTGTGGGGGAGTACCTTTTTGCAAAAAGGTACTCCCCCACCCAAAAACTTTTAGGACAATTTTTAGGTTTAATGGTACATCTTAGTTTCTACGTAAAACTTCTGTAAACCCTTCGTAGTTAAATAAACTTCACCCTTTGCCACAAAAACAAATTAAAAGATTTTGAAAGAGGGGCGCGGGGAGAAAACCTTTGCAAAGGTTTTCTCCCCGCCTCATAAACAATCTATTATCCAATACTTTTAATAGCCTCGGGAAGGCAGTCGATAATATCGCCTGCCATCAGTGAATATTCGCTCATTTTTTCAGCACCTATATCTCCCGCAAGCCCGTGAAGGCAAACTCCAAGGAGAGCGCCGTCAAAGGCAGACAATTCTCCGCCCCTTCCTTGAACGAGAAGAGAGCCTATAATGCCCGCAAGCACGTCACCCGAGCCGCCCGTAGCCATTCCGCTGTTGCCCGTGTGATTTACGTAAACTCTGCCCTCGTCGTCGGCAACGGCGGTATTGTGGCATTTCAGCACGCAAACGAGCGAGTTTTCTTTAGCAAATTTTTTAGCATATCCCTCAATATCCGATAATATTTCGCTCGTATCAAGCGAGCAAAGGCGCGCCATCTCGCCAATGTGCGGTGTTATAACAGCACCTTTTACGTACTTAATAAGCGTTTTTCTGTCAGATATAATATTCAAGGCATCGGCATCTATCACCATAGGTCTTTTGCCCGAACGCAAAACAGCACCCAAGACCTTGACAGCTCCGCTGCTCTTTCCAAGTCCGCAACCTATAACTACCCCGTCGGCACGGCAGACGGCAGCTTTTATAAATGAAAGGTCGGGATCGTCAGCATTGTAGGGTGAAACGATCGCCTCGGGCAGAAGTGTCTGAAGAACCGCCCTGTTTTCCTCGCAGGTCAGTATCTCGACAAGTCCGACACCGCTTCTGTATGCCGCCTTCGCGCACAGATATGCCGCTCCCGCCATTCCGACGCTTCCGCAAACGCAAAGCAGTCTGCCAAAAGTTCCTTTGTGAGAATCGGTTCTGCGCGGTGGTAATTTTGGCATATTCTCTTTTATATCGTAACTTTCTTTTAACTTCTCCATATCAAACACTCTCCATTTTTATATGAAAGCTATCTTTATTTAGTTTATTTTAACATATTTTACAGCAAAATAAAATAGAATGGAAAAATTTTTCACAAAGAAAGCGAAATTAAAAAAAACTATTGACAATTTTGAAAGTATAGGTTATAATACTAATTGTCGCATTTTATGTTTCGACGGTTATAACCCCAAAATGGAGGTATATATGCTAATTGATGTCAGCCCCCTGCTTCGCGGAGAGGTCGGTAAAATTGATATTGACTATACACTGCACACAGAGAGCCTCGGCAACAATGTCGTTTTTGAGGATGCTGCCGTAAGCGGTACTCTTACAGACAACGCGGGATATATGCGCCTATGTATAAAGGCGGAGCTTCCTTATAAGGGCGAATGTGCAAGATGTCTTGCTCCTGTAGATGGAGTTTTCTCTCTTGATTTCGAGCGCACCGTTGCTCCCGAGGGTATGCTTACCGATGAACAGATAGAAGATAACGTGGACGAATACATAGTCCTGTGCGGTAAAGAGCTTGATATTGACGAGCAGCTTCGCGAAGAGCTTATTTTGAGTTTTCCCTCAAAGCTTCTCTGCGATGAGGATTGTCCCGGACTTTGCCCGAAATGCGGAAAGCCCCTGCGTGACGGTCCTTGCGGTTGCCCCACAAAGGAGATCGATCCGCGTCTTGCTGTTCTGAAAACATTTTTCGACAACAACGAAGAAGAAAATAATAAATAATATAAATGTTAGTGTGTTACATCAAGGAGGTGTAGAATAATGGCAGTACCAAAGAGAAAAGTATCTAAGGCTCGCAGAGACAAGAGACGTTCAAGCACATGGAAGCTTAACCTTCCCGGAATGTCCAAGTGCCCCAAGTGCGGCGCGTTCGTTTTGAACCACCGTGTATGCAAGGCTTGCGGTTATTATGACGGCAAGGAAGTTGTCAAGGTTGAGAATAACTAATGACGAAAATATTACAGAAATAACGGCGTATTTGTGAGTTCTCTCGCTTTATGCCGTTTTCTGTTTATTTGAGGTATCTGAAATGAAAAAAACATCAAAAATTTTATTGACGTTTCTCTCGTCCCTACTTTTATGCTCTCTTTTGTTTACGGGATGCGACAAGATATTCCCACAAAACGGTGACGAGCAAAATACAGAGCCATATCCCTCTCCCGACTATTCGGCGCTTGATATTTCCGAATACGTAATACTCGGAGAATACAAGGGGCTCACAGTAGACACGACACAATACAGCGTGACTGATGACGTTGTTCTGTGGAATGCTATAATAGCTAATGCGGAAATAATCAAATACCCCGATGATGCCCTCTTTTATTACACAGATCAGACCTCGCGCCGCTATGCTCAATATGCCGAAGACGGAGATATGACATACGATGAACTGCTCGCCTCGCTTGATATTACACAAAAAGACATTGAGGCAGAGGCCATGCGACTTGTAAAGAACGATCTTGTTCAGATGGCAATAATCAAAGCTGAAAATATTGAGCTTACAGACGACGAAAAGGCAAAGCATCTCGACAAATATATAGCGCAGTACGTAAAAATTTACGGATATTCCGAGGAATACGTAAAAGAAAATCTTATTGACGAAATATACAACTCAATGCTCTACGACAAAATGCTTGAATTCTTAATGATAAATAACACTGTAACAAATGAGGCGGAGGAATAAAATATGTTAGTAAATATAAAGAAACTAAGTGAAAAAGCAACCGTTCCCACCTACGGCTCGCAGTTTTCGGCAGGAGCCGATCTTTACGCTTGCATAGACGAAGCCCTCACTATCGAAAGCGGAGAAACAAAGCTTGTGCATACGGGAATTGCAATGGAGATACCCACGGGATACGTAGGACTTGTATTCGCAAGAAGCGGACTTGCCTCAAAGAAAGGACTTGCTCCCGCAAACAAGGTGGGCGTTATCGACAGCGACTACCGTGGAGAGATAATGGTAGCGCTTCACAATCACAGCGCAGAATCGCGCACGATAGAGCCGAACGAAAGAATTGCACAGATCTCTCTCGTTCCCTTCCTCTCGGCAGATTTTTGTATCGTTGACGAACTCACCGATACCGTCCGCGGTGCGGGCGGATTCGGCAGTACAGGCAGAAAGTAAGTTTATGAAGGATATATGGGGGGAGAACTTTTTGGGAAAAGTTCTCTCCCGGACCCTCTCTCAAAAGCTTCATTTTTGCATAAAACAGCACACACCGTGTACCTATGGGGACACGGTGTGTGCTGTTTTATGCAAGAAAAGGCGCAGCCCTATACCCATCCGAAGCAGGTGAAGTCTTTATCATAATCGACTTCGCATACCTCGCAGTGCTCAATGAGTGCAACGCCTGTATAACGCCTGATCACGCCGCCGTGCGTGACAACCGCGATCTTTTCATAGCCCAGATCAACATAGTGATTAAAAACAAGCCATTGGTCATGTGGTGCATAATCTGTCATAACAGTTGCAATTTTTGCATTTGATTTTCCTAATTTTTTCAAAAACGCACACATTTCAGTACCAAATGGATGTGTTGAAATTATAAGGTCAGGTTGAAAATCTTGTAATAATTTATTTAACTTAATAGATAA
>JAZSIV010000020.1:0-6075 GCA_045533995.1 Eubacteriales bacterium | reverse complement strand
GGTATGCTCGACTATGGCGCGGGCGATGCTCATACCGTCGAAGGTACTCGTTCCTCGTCCCACCTCGTCGTAAATTATAAGGCTCTTTTTGGTAGCGTTTTTCAGAATATACGCCACCTCATTCATCTCAAGCATAAAGGTCGACTGACCCGATGCAAGATCGTCAGACGCACCGACACGAGTAAAGAGCTTGTCGACAATTCCCACTCTTGCCTCTCTTGCGGGAACGAACGAGCCTATCTGCGCCATAACGACGATCTCCGCTATCTGTCTCATATAGGTGGATTTACCCGCCATATTGGGTCCAGTGATGAGCATAAGTCTGTTATGCTCTGTATCGAGAAGTGCGTCGTTCGGCACAAAATAAGTGTCCTTTACGAACTGCTCTACAACGGGGTGTCTGCCGTCCTTTATATCAATAACGTTTGAATCGTCGACCTCGGGACAAACGTAGGAATTCTTTACCGCCACCGTTGCAAGACTCAGATAAACGTCTATTTCTGAAACAAGGGTTGCCGTTTTCTGAATACGTGTGCTGTTCTGTGCAACAAAATCGCGTATCTCACAGAAAAGATCATATTCAAGTGTACATACCTTATCTGCCGCGCCGAGAATTGTTGCTTCCATATCCTTGAGCTCCTGCGTTATATATCTTTCGCAGTTGGAAAGAGTCTGCTTACGGATATATCTTTCGGGAACGTCGTTTATATACGATTTCGACACCTCGATATAATATCCGAACACCTTATTGTAGCTGACCTTGAGCGTCTTTATTCCCGTGCTCTCCTTTTCCTCGTCGGCTATCTTTTTTATCCAGCCCTTGCCGTCATTCATTACCGAGCGCAGATAGTCGACGTCCTTGTTATAGCCCTCTGCTATGATTCCGCCCTCACGGATCGAGAAAGGCGGTTCTTCTTGGATAGAAGTATCGATCTTCTCAAAAATATCACTGAGCGTATCAAGCTCGCGGCATATTGACGAAAGCTCGTCCGACGTGCATCTGCCAAGGATAGCTTTAAGCTCGGGCAAGATCGAGATAGAATTGCGTATGGCACGAAGATCCTTTGCATTTGCCGTTCCGTAGACCGTTCTTGCTATAAGTCTTTCAAGGTCAAGAACACCCGAAAGAAGATCGGAGATCTCTTCGCGGAGCATAAAATCGCCCGCCAATTCGCTCACTGCTCTCTGACGTCTTGCTATTGCCGACGTGCTAAGAAGCGGATGCTCCACCCAGTTGCGAAGAAGTCTTGCACCGGGAGCAGTCTTGGTCTTATCAAGTACCCAAAGAAGCGTACCTTTCTTTTCCTTTGAGCGCATAGTTTCGGTAAGCTCAAGATTTCGTCTTGTATTTATATCCATCTCGAGATACTGTCCGTCAGAATAAACGTTCAGCTCCTTGATGTAGGATATATCTGTCTTCTGTGTTTCGGATATATAAATGAGAAGCGCGCCAAGGGAGGATACAAGCACCTGATTATCAAGGAGATTTTCGTTTGCCATCTCCCCGAAATGCTCGCTCACTCTCTCTCGGGAGTCATTGTAATCAAATCTTGATGCTTCCCCTCTCGTGAGCATTGCGCCAAGTCTTTCTCTGATAAATTCCTCTATCTTTGAGAGCACCGATGCGGGCACGTTCAATATAACCTCACTCGGACGGTATGTACCAAGCTCGTTTAAGAGCTTGTCAGTCATAGACGTACCGCAAAGAGAGGTTGCAAATACCTGCCCCGTTGAGATATCGGCAAAGGAGATGCCGCAATCGAAATCGGTCATATATACCGCGGCGAGATAATTGTTCTTCTTTTCGTTAAGAAGTCCGGTCTCCATAACTGTACCGGGGGTGACTATCCTCACAACCTCTCGGCGAACAAGCCCCTTTGCCTGCGCGGGATCCTCGGTCTGCTCACAAATAGCTACCTTATATCCCTTTTCTATGAGCCTTCCGATATAGCCTTCAGAGCTGTGAAATGGCACTCCACACATAGGGGCACGCTCTGCCTCACCGCAATCTCTGCCGGTAAGAGTCAGCTCAAGCTCACGCGAGGCAAGGATAGCATCGTCGAAAAACATCTCGTAAAAATCGCCAAGACGGTAGAATACAAGATAGTCCTTATATTGATTTTTTATTTCAAAATACTGCTCCATCATTGGAGTCATACGTATTTCCTCACTTTCAGTTAGTTATAATGCCTATCAGTGACAGCCGCCGCAGCTCGAACAATCGTGTGTGCACGACGAGGGAAGCTCGCCTGTGATGTTATAAGTGATGGTGCTGTTTACAGAGTTCATAAGCTCATTGACTTCCTCCTGAGCAGCATTAAGTGCCGTGAAGTCCTCGTTCGTGGTTATCATCTTATAAAGCTCGTCTATTCTCTTCTGAATGACCTCTATAAACATCGTGTCCTTCTCGGGCTTTGTCATTTCCTGTGCAAGAGCCTTTTGCTGAACCTCAAATTCAACGATATTTCTCTGAAGCTCCTTATTCGCTTCGTATGCTACCTTCGCCTCCTCAAGCTTTACAAGACGGCTATCCTCCTTAAGTGCCTTTCCAAGTTCTGCTGCAAGTTCAAAAATTTCCATTTTTATTTCCTCTTTCTTATTATTCATTTACTATTTTTCCGTAGAGAGCAAAGGTCTCTGCTCTCTCAACAAGAATATTTACAAATTTTCCTGTATACGTATCGTCAGCGTCAAAGAAAACGATCTTGTTTCCATCGTTTCTGCCGCTGAATACAGTGCTGTTATTTTTGCTTCTTCCGTCACAGAGCACGCGCAAAACCTTTCCCTCAAGCTTCTTGTTTGACGCAAGTGATATACCGTTCTGCACCTCGAGCAAACGCTCAAATCTCGCACTCTTAACTGCCTCGGGTATCTGCTCACACGATTCTGCGGCAGGAGTTCCCTTTCGAGGTGAGTAGATAAAGGAGTAGATCATATCGAATTTTGCTCTTTCAAGTGCGGAGAGTGTAGCCTCGAAATCCTCTTCACTCTCGCCCGGAAATCCGACGATTATATCTGACGTTATCGTCGCCTCGGGCATCCTTTCGCGTATATAATCAACTATTCCGATATATTTTTCAAAGTCGTATCTGCGGTTCATAGCTTTGAGCACCGAATCGCTTCCCGATTGCATCGGAAGGTGAAAGTGCTTTGCGATATGCTCGCCTGCCGCCATTACGTCAATAAGCTTTCTCGTCGCATCCTTTGGGTGACTGGTCATAAAATGCAGGGTATATTCTCCCTCGATCTTATCAAGCTCAAAAAGCAGATCTGCAAAATCATACTCTGCGGAAATATCCTTTCCGTAGGAATTGACGTTCTGACCAAGCAGGGTTATGTCGCGGTATCCCTCGGCTACAAGCCCTCTGACTTCCTTTATTATCTCTTCTTTTTGGCGGCTTCTTTCCCTGCCGCGAACGTAGGGCACTATGCAGTACGAGCAGAAATTATTGCAACCGTACATTACCGACACCCATGCGCGAAAATCGCTTCCTCTTACGACGGGCAGGCCCTCAACGACCGCATACTCATCTTCCTCACGACAAAAAATACGTTTCCCGCCCGCAAGTCTTTCATAAACGAACTGCGGTATCTTGTGTATCGCCGACGTACCGACTATAAAATCAACGTAAGGATAGCTGTGCTTTATCTCGTCCGCTCTGTGCTCCTGTGTCACCATACAGCCGCAAACGCCGATGATAAGCTCGGGGCGCTTTTGCTTTAAGTGCTTATATTGACCGACGATTGAAAGTGCCTTCTGTTCAGCGTGCTCTCTGATAGCGCAGGTGTTCACGAGTATAAGTGAAGCATCTGACACTTCCTTTGTGATCTCATAACCCATAGCCGTAGCAAGTCCTGCCATCTTCTCGCCGTCAGCCTCGTTTTGCTGACAGCCGAAGGTGATGACAAAGGCGCGTCTTTTCTCGCCGCTAAACTCAAGAAGCTTATCGTTTTCATTTTTAACTTTTTCGATATATTTCATCTGTAAAGCAAATTTTTCTTCCGACAGATTTTTACTCTTTTTTTCCATGAATCCTCTAAAAAAACAAATATATATAATATTATATTATAATATATATTATAGATTTTGTCAAGAAACGGTTGTCATTATTTGAATTTTGTAGTATAATAAGTGTGATAAGATAAATTTCGTTTTCGGAGGTATCCAAATGAGCGAAAATAATACCGATATGATACTTCAGACCGTGTATGAGGCGATCAAGGTAAAGGGCTATGATCCCGCCAAGCAGATAGCGGGCTACATACTTTCGGAAGACCCCACGTATATTCCCGATTACAAGGGAGCGCGCGGAATGATCCGTCACCTTAACCGCGACGAGCTTCTTAAAATTTTTATAGACTTCTACTTCTTAAACAAGCAAAGCGGTGAAGAAAGTGCCGAATAAAAGGTATATAAAAAGCGATGTCCGACCTTTTTGGGTCAAGCTTTTTTGCGCAGTCGTCCTTTGCTTACTTCTAATTTCAAGCCTTAACTTAAACTGTGCCGCCATTGAACCTCTGCCCTCTCTTGACAGGGCGCAGACGGTATATCTGTGGAATGAAGAGCACAATGAGACGATAGTAAGAAAGACAAGTAGCGAAAAAATATACCCCGCCTCAATGACAAAGATAATGACGGGGCTTGTGGCTATCGACCTTGTTGAAAACAGGCTTGACGAAAAGATAGCACTGACAAAGGAAATGTTATCGGACAAAAAAGGGACAAGCATGCAATTAAAGGTTGGCGAGGAAGTAAGCTTTCGCGATCTGCTTTATGCCGCCATTTGCGGTGGATTTAACGATGCGACGACGGCACTTGCCATTGCAAGTGCGGGAAGTGTTGAAAATTTTGTCCGTCTTATGAATGAAAAGGCAGATTTTCTCGGTGCGCACGACACCCACTACACAAATCCGACGGGTTGGCACGACCCAACAATGCAGACCACCCTCTCCGATACTGTTATTATTGCCAAAGCGGCGATGAAAAATGAGCTTTACGTCACAGTAAGCTCGGCGGCAAAATATACAGTAAGCGCAAATAATATCTCAAAGGAATTCACCGTAAACAACAGAAACGGACTTATAAGCTCCTTTTATGCATACGGATATTATAACAGACACGCCAAAGGTCTTATTGCAGGCATGACCGACGAGGGCGGATATTGCGTAGCTACATTTTTTGAGTACGGAGGATTTACATATCTGTGTATAGTTATGGGCGCTGATAAACAGGACGAGGTAATAAACTCTTATGCAATCGCAAACGAGCTTATTTCATACGTGACCTACTATTACGGCGAGCTTGACGTGCTTCGGGCAGACGATACCGTCTGTAAGCTCCCTCTCAGCCTTGCCCTTTCAAACAAAGACGGAGAAGACGAATATATGCTTCCCTGCACGACAGGCGAGGACGTGTCGCTCTTTATTCCCTACGACAACAAATCTCTCTCCACGCTTGAGCTAAAGCCCTATTTCTATTACGATGAATTCTCCGCGCCCATATCAAAGGGCGAGGTGGTCGGCGGAGTAGATATATATGTTGACGGAGAGCTTCGCGGCACAAAGCCGCTTGTAGCTGCGCGTTCCGTTGAGGCAAATTCCTTTCTGCTAACAATGGAAAATGCGAAAAATATGCTTTTCAGCAGAGGATTTTTGTTATTTCTCATCGTATTTATTGCATTATTTTCAACGTATTTTTATTTTGCCGAATTAAAAGCTTTCAGAAAAAAGCACAAAAACATTAAATTTGACAGAATATATTAAAAAAGCGACCTACTTCGGCAGGCTTCTCATAAGGAAGTTATAATCCCGTAGGGCGTGGGCTTGCTCCCGCCGCCAAACAAAATCGGCAGAGAGATTGTTTTCTCTGCCGATTTGTGTTATAATGAGACGGGTGATATTATGGATGAACTGAAAAAGAGAAAGACAACTCGATTAAAGGGTGCAGACTACAATAGAAACGGTGTTGTTTTTCTAACGATATGTACGAAAGAAAGAAGATGCCTTCTCTCTCAAATTGTAGGGACCGGCGTCCTCGACGGTCCGAAAATCGAATTAACAAAATACGGGCAAATT
>JAZSIV010000045.1:0-7287 GCA_045533995.1 Eubacteriales bacterium | reverse complement strand
CCAGAGGTTCGGTAGGTAGACCCTTCCTAAAGTAGAGTTTTACTCCACTCTTCCCGCCACGGAAGGCTATGCCTACCGCACGCATAAGGTCTTCCTCACAGACGTTCTTATTTATAACGTCACGGAGTCGCTGTGTTCCCGCCTCGGGGGCAAAGGTCAAGGACGACGAACGAACTGTTGCGATCTTATCCATAAGCTCCTTTGTAAAGCTGTCCACACGCAAAGACGGAAGCGAAAGATTTATCATCTTGCCGTCTGTCCAGGTAAGTAGTCTGTCGGTAAGCTCTTCAAGCTGTGTGTAGTCGCTTATAGAAAGAGAGGTAAGCGAGATCTCATCATATCCCGTTGCTTTGCAAAGACATTTTGCCTGATCGTCAAGCACCTCGGGAGTCTTTTCACGTACAGGACGGTAGATCATACCCGCCTGACAGAAACGGCACCCGCGAATACAGCCACGGTAAACCTCGAGCATTACTCTATCGTGAACCGTCTCAATATAAGGCATTACAACTTTTCCCGGGAAATATGCCTTGTCCATATCGGCAATGATCCGCTTCTCTATCTTTGTGGGAATATCGTCGTATTTTGGTGTGTATGCCTTTATCGTTCCGTCATCATTATAGCTGACTTCGTAGAAAGAAGGCACGTAAACACCCTTTATAGTTCTTGCTGCCTCGTGCAAAAAGTCTTCCTTTGTATATCTTCCCTCGTCCTTCATCTTTATATAAAGACGGGTTATCTCCACAAGCATTTCCTCTCCCTCTCCTATATTGAAGAGGTCAAAGAAATCAGCAATAGGCTCGGGGTTATAAGCACAAGGACCACCGCCGATAATAATAGGCATATCGTCGGTACGGTCTGCGCTTCGCAGGGGGATCTTTGCAAGATCGAGCATTCCGAGAATATTCGTATAGCTCATCTCGTACTGAAGAGTAAAGCCTACAAAATCAAACATTCTCAATTCATCTCCGCTTTCACAAGCTGTAAGCGGAAGAGAGTGCTCTCTCATCTTTTCCTGCATATCAAGCCAAGGTGTATATACTCTTTCGCACCAAATGTCCTTCTCCTCGTTAAGAGCGCCGTAAAGTATTCTCATTCCGAGGTTTGACATTCCTATCTCATAGGTGTCGGGAAAGCAAAAAGCAAATCTTGCCTTGACTTCGTTTTTGTCTTTAATTATCTGTCCGTATTCCCCGCCCGCATATCTTCCGGGCTTGGTTACCGATTTTAGAATTGTACTGTTAATTTTACTCATTTTTATTTCTTTCCGTGTTATTTGAGTTTTGAGATGCCATTATTTCATCAAAGGTCTTGGGCAGGCACTTTTGAACGCTGAACGCATATATTGCCGCAGCCAATCCGTGATATAATAATACCCAAAACATATTTATATTTTCTATTGCGCCGTTCACAGTTAAAATAATTCCAAGCAGTGCCAAAAGCGCATAAAAAGCGATCCTTATAGCTATGTTTATCCTTGTGATCAAGTTCAGTCGTTTGCAGAAAACAACCAATTCAACAAGCTTAAGTCTTGATGAAATAGCAAATATTCCCGTTCTTGCCGCCGATGTTTTGCTCTTTCCGGGAGCGTTATAATCAAGAATATTTTTGTGAACTACGCTTATCGGATATTCAAATCTCTTTCTGCACTTTGCAACGTATCTTCCCGAGATCAAAGGATCATAGGTCTGTATTATCGTGCGGATTCCGTTGTCGCCAAGATAGGTCGATAGCGCCTCGAACAAAGGCTGCGTTTTATAGCTTGCGCTAAGTTTCGCGCAAAGCACAGAATCAAGGGCAACGTAAAGTATCCCGCCCTTTTTATCCTTAGCGTCTGCACCGTCAGTCATAATACCGTATCTGCCAAGATAACTGCTGCTTCCTACGATTATATTTGTTCTTCCGTCTATTACAGCCTCGATACCGCTTCTTGTTATACGTATCATATTGACGCGGTGTCTTTCAATACTCGGCGCACCGCCCGAGAATACCTTTTCCATCGGTCCGCCGATCGCAGAATAAACCGCATCAAGACAAACAAAGAGATCGCGTGTTCTTCTCTCGTTATAGATCTTTATTCCCGTGTCCTTTGAGTTTGAGGCACGGAACAAATGACTGTCGGAGAAAACAAGCGCGTCGCACTCACCGATCTCACGAGCCGAGATGTATCCCGAAATAAAGCAGCCCCTCTTTTCAAGACGTCGGTATGCTATATACGTAGGCAGGAAATGGGATATAATAGCCGACAACGGCAATGCTGATAAGAATATAGAAATTGCCGTGTTCAATGCAATAACAAAGTCCTGCTCGATAACCGTTGAAATAACAGCCATCACAATGGAAAATACGGCTATCGGCATTATCGCGTATATTACCGACAGATCGTCAAAACGGTCTTTTTCTTTTGCAAAGGATTCTCTGAATCCGCCGCCCGATATCTCGGCAGGCTCATAAATATTTGTATCCGGATCGACTCCGCCCATATACATTTTTTCGGCGCAGGAGTTCTTTCCGTGGGAACGTCTTAACGTGTAAACGCTTTTTTCCGAAAGCTCATATATACTGTTCTTTATTCGTTTTTCATCAAGCAATTCAAATATGCTCAAGGTCAAAAGACAGATAGCACTTACCGAATTATACAAATAAGGCATAATCTCGTTTGCACAGAAGCAGGCTATAATGCTGTGAAGCACCGTCATAATTATTGAAAGTGAAATTATCGAATAAAGGTCCAGAGAAGCGGACAACAGCTTTTTAATTCCGACAAATATCTTTTCATAGCATATTGCCGCCATAAATATGAGCAGCTGCGCATCTATGAGAATATATGTAAACGGATATGCCGTATAATCGAACATTCCGTCGGGAACGAGCTCCAAGATCGGCAACAATTCAAGAATAAATATAAACAGTGAGAGCACGCCAAGCAATATCGGCTTTACCTTTTTCCAAGGCGAGCTCTTCTCTACCGCTTCATCTGTATCATCATTCTCTAATCCGTATTCTATATCCTGCTCGGGCAAATCGTCTTCCTGATCATGAATCCTATCTTCATCATAATCAACTTCCCTGTCACCCGTGCCATAGAAATCTGCCGACATATCGCGGGCGTCTTTCGTTTTCTCATTTACGTTGCCTTCGGCGATCTGTTCATTTTCCCTATATAAAGATCCCTCAAACTGCGGTATCTCTATCTCGTCATCGGACTCAAGCACCTCTCCTTTGCTCTCGTCTTCTTCCTCTGACGCTTCAAGAGGATAATTCTCCTCAACAAAAGTGTGTTCTTCTTCCGCATCAAGATCAATGCCCTTGGCCCGAAGGATAGTGCGATAAAAGCTCTGCTCCTCTTCCTCCGGAGTAGTGTAATCGGGAACTGCATAAATGTCAAACTTTTCCTCTTGTTCAGTCACCTGAGAGACATTTATTTCGACTTCTGTATTCTCCTCTGCAACGATCTCGACATGCTGCTCTTCCTCAACAGGTTCTTCCTCTTTTACGTCTTCAATAACGAGCTCGTGCTCGTCATCAAGCAGCTCAATAGCGTACGGCTTTTGAGTTTCTTCAGGCTCGGGCATCTCATAGCCTTGCTCATCATCAGAAAAAATGTCCTCTTGAACCTCAACAGCTTTTTCTACAAATATAATATCTCCATTTTTGCCCTGCCACGACGGGGTCTCGTCATACCAAGGCAGGTCATCATCAGAATTTTCAGATACTATTGTATTATTTTGAGGTATTTGCTCTTCTGTCTCGCTCTCTTCTTCGGACACAAACTCATCAAAAGAGTCCTCTTCTTCAATGACAAATGAGAATTCGTCTTCCTCTTCATCTTCGGCTTCGGGAGCATCGTTAAACATAACGAAGCCGCCTATTTCCTCATCATCATAAGAAACATCTTGTTCGGGCGCGTCCGAATCCTCTTCGGTTTCTTTACGCTCATTCCTCATAACGTCTACAAAAGGAATTACAATATCAACTATCTCGCTCGTCTGCTCCTCCGATTCAAGCGGCTTATACTCCTCGGAAGCATCATCCACCACCTCAACCTCAGATACTCCCTCGTCAAAAAGAAGCTCGTCTTCCGACTTGGGTTCGGGGATGAGCTCATCTTCAACTACCGACTGTGCCTCGAACATAAATTCCTCATCAATGGCATATTCATCGTCCTCTTGCTCAACAGCCACCTCGGACTCATTCATAAATTGCTCGCGCAATTTTTCTTTGAGCGCTTCGGTATTCATATTTTCAGTCAAAGACTCGCTTTCCTGAACGTCACTTGGGGTTTCGGTGCTTTCCACAGTATTCTTGAGAAGCTTAAGAATATCATCAATATTTTTATTGTTATCCTTATCCATTTGCCCCTCCTCTTTTAAGATTAATTAGTATATAGAATTACGGTTACTTAGCTGATCTCTGCTGTCTTGCCACTTCCGAAAGGATAACCGCAGCGGCAGTAGACACGTTAAGTGAATTGACCTTACCGTACATCGGTATTGACGTTATATAATCTGATTTTTCTTTAACTATGTTTGAAACTCCATTACCTTCGCTTCCGAAAACTATTGCCGCAGCACAGTTGAAATCGGTATCATAATAGGCATCACCGCCCGCCTCTGCCGAAAAGACCCATATGCCGTTCTTTTTCAACATTTCAATAGTTGAAGCAATATTTGATACCTTTGCTATCGCCATGTGCTCAATAGCACCTGCTGATGATTTTGTGACTGCGGGAGTAAGTCCTACCGCCCTGCGCTTTGGAATAATAATTCCGTGTGCGCCCGCACCCTCTGCACATCTTATAAGCGCACCGAGGTTATACGGGTCTGTTATTCCGTCGGATATAACTATAAGTGGCTTTTCACCACGCGATGCGGCTATTTCAAGGATATCCTCAACGGTAGAATATTGCTTTTCTGCCGCCATAGCAACGATTCCCTGATGGTTAGCGCCCGACGTCATCTTATCGAGCTTTATCTTATCTACTTCAACAAGTGGAATGTGTCTTGACGTAGCTTCTGCGGCAAGAACGACAATAGAGCCCTCTCGCTCGCCCTTCTGAACGAATATCTTATCTATATCTCTGCCCGATTTGAGTAGCTCTCTGACAGCGTTTCTTCCAACAACTATTCCCTCATTTTCAGAGCTTTCGTATTCTTCCCTGTTTTCAGCACGATAATTGTTCTCACGCTTCTCAAAATTCTGTCTGCCCGATCTGTTTTTGTCATCACGTCTGCCGCCGTATCTCTTATCCATATAAAAAAATCCTCTTTAATTTTAAATATACATATATAGTATAACATAAAACTACAAATTTGTATATAGTTTTACAGACTAAATCTACAAAAACATCAATTTTTAAGCCATAAAAACGGCTGTTGCATCAAGCAACAGCCGAAAAATTATATTTCATCTCTTATTAGCTCGCTCACTGTCACAAATTCATACCCCTGCTCCAACAGCTCGGGAATTATCAGCCTCAGCGCCTTACAATTCTGATTATCTCCGGAAATATAATCGTGCATAAGGATTATATCCCCATTCTTTACGTTTGAAAGAACCTTTTTTGATATATCCGAGTATGGTGTGTGCGCCCAATCGAGCGTATCGATACTCCAAAGAATTATATCATAATCAAGCTCTGCGCTTATCTCTTTAAGAGCGTCGCTGAACATTCCCTGAGGTGGTCGGAGCAAGGTGGATTCAACAGAAAAATTATCTGAAAGTATCTTTTGACAATCCTCTATCTCTTTTTTTATCTGATCCGAATTCATATTTTTAAGACTTTTGTGCGAAAAAGTATGATTGCCTATCTCACATCCCGATTCAGCCAAAAGCTTCATCGTTTCGGGATAATTTTTTACGTTTTGTCCTATGACGAAAAAGGTTGCCTTTATACCGTATTCGTCAAGTATTTCCAGCACCTGTCGGGTTATTCTCGGATGAGGCCCATCATCAAAGGTCAGTGCTATCTTCTTTGCACTCGATTGACTTTTATAATAAACCTTGGCACTTTCGGCACTACTTGAAAAGCAAAATACGTTAAAAAGGATAACCGTTATCAGAAAAGTCGAAATAACTTTTGTTCGCATTTATCCTACCCGTTATTTGAACCTACAAGCTCATCAAGACTTCCGAATCTGTAGCCCTCTTTTTTAAGCTGCCTTATAAATTCGGGAAGTATCTCTGCATTTGTAGCAGATGTTGGATGAAGCAATATCACAGCGCCGTTATGCATATTCGACATAAGCTTTTCTAACGCCTTGTCGGGTGCCATTTGGTTATTGTTGTCCCAATCGGCATAAGCAAGGCTCCAAAAGATAGTCTTATATCCAAGCTCATCGGCAAATCGTAGTGATCTTTCATCAAATTTTCCCTCGGGCGGGCGGTAATATTTTGACATCTCTTTTCCCGTATGCTCAAAATATATCTTTTCAAGCATCTCAAGCTCCTTAGCAAACTCCTCCTTTGAGGAGATCTCGGTCATATCCTTATGTCTGCAGGTATGATTGCAGACCGTATGACCCTCGTCAGCCATTCTTTTTACGAGATCTGTGTTTCTCGTTATAAGATTTTCAAGAATAAAAAATGCTCCTACTACCTCTTCCTCTTTAAGAGTGTTCAATATTTTTTCAATATTTCCGTTCTCATATCCCGCGTCAAAGGTAAGATATACCACCTTTTCTTCACTGTTCTCATCATACTTTTTGTCAACGTAAAATGCATTGTATTTCTCTATAAATGAAATGCTTTTATCAAGAGGCGGTTGCTTGTGCTCTTTGTTTCTGACACAATACCAACCTATTCCTACTCCAAATACGTTTACAGCCAATGCACTAAAGACGAGTGTGAGTGAGGCGAACACAAAAAATAATTTTTTTACTTTCTTTTTCATTGTCTTTTCCCCTTTTATTTTGATGTCTGATATTATTATTGTCTGTATCCGCGCATAAATTCGTGAGAAATATATGCGAAAAAGGAATAAAAAGAAAGAAAGAAAAGCAGTGCAATTTTTTGCACTGCTTTTTTATTTTAATAAAATGTAGCAACCTCTTGCTTAGGCGCACTCGTCAAGGCATAGCTCTCAACGTAGATAACAGGTCCTTCGGTTCTGTAAAGCTTGTTTTTTTCAATTTTTATCGTTCCCTCTATGACTGCCCAATCTCCCGTATCAAGAGCGGGAGGATTTTTGAATACGCAAGCAAGTCCGCAATACTGTATATCGTCGGCACAGCAGGTCATAACGTGACGTCCCGCAAGCATAACGTTTCTTTCAACACGTTTGTTGCT
>JAZSIV010000053.1:0-2418 GCA_045533995.1 Eubacteriales bacterium | reverse complement strand
TTCCTAAGACCGCTTGGCCTCCGACTTAAGAACACACGAAAGGAGTGTATAACATGGAAGATAAGCAGATTGTAGATTTGTATTGGGAACGTTCCGAGTCTGCTATAAAAGAAACCGAGAAGAAGTACGGCAGATATTGCCATTACATAGCATACCAAATCCTTGAAAATGATGAGGATGCAAAAGAAGTTGTGAATGATACTTATCTGAAAACGTGGCAGACAATACCGCCCAAGCGCCCCGAAGCATTAAAGCCATATGTGGGAATGATAAGCCGTCATCTTGCCTTTGATGTGTATGAAGAACAACATGCCCAAAAGAGAGGGCAGATTCCGCTTGTCCTTGACGAGCTTGCAGAGTGCTTGCCGAGTGATGATGAGGAGTGGGATGTGGTTTCGGGTATTGCCTTGCACGATTCGTTGAATACCTTTTTGCGAGGGTTGCCACTGAAAACGCGTAACATCTTTATTCGCAGATATTGGTATACAAGTTCACTTGCTGAAATTGCGGAAGAATATTCTATGAAAGAAAGTGCCGTGGGTATGCTCCTTCTCAGAACACGCAATAAACTCAAAACTCATTTGCAAAAGGAGGGCTTTAACGTATGACGAATAAGGAATTATACCGAGAGCTTGGGAACATAGATCCCAAAATGATTGAAGCGGCTGCGCCTGCCGAGAAGGTGCAAAAGAAGAAAAAGAACGTTTGGGTGAAGTGGGTATCAATTGCAGCTTGTTTTTGCATAATGCTTACTGCATCGTTTACTATTTTGCCCCACTTGCTTGATCGCAACGGTGACGATAATGCTGCAATAGCATATATCTTTTCTTCTTATGACAGTAATTCAAGCAAGCCACAACCTTCGCTGATTATTACCGCTACTGTTGATGCTTATATCAACAAGAATAACGTCAATAACGGTGTGTTAGATATGCTTGTAGGACTTGCTACCAAAATAGATTATTCCACTATGGAAGAAAGCCATTATCCCGATAGAACTATATTGACAATAGAAACTAACGGGTTGCCAATCAATAATTCTGACGTGAAAATTGAAGAAGAACACGAAATAACAGATCCAAAATATCAATGTAATGATGAAGTGGACGGAGTATTTCAAGACAATTACCCATCATATCACCAGAAGTATTATATCGACTTTTCTTCGCTTAATTCCGGAGATAGTGGTGAAATCAAAATTTCATTTACCAATTACTATACTGAAGCAGAGGATAGAGAGTACGAAGGTGCAATATTACGCATTTATTATGCTGTAAAAGGCGGTATTATTGCCTTTAGCCGTGATTCTGTGGAAGATGCCGAAGAAAAAGCAAACAAGGAATACAAAACATTCTTTTCGTTTGGCACGCGCGATGATTAACGGAAATCAGTATGGAGCACGAGTAAACCAAATAAAAAAGCCGCCGATCATTCGACGACTACCACAAGGAAAGGCAGCACCTTATCGGGTGCCGCCTTTATCTTATATGTGAATTTATACCTTGAGCCAATTATATATTGAACCTTAAAATCTCAACCTATCAATCATTTCCCACTTTACGTACTCATTGAACTTTGCAAATCGGTATGCTTCTTCGCAGATGCGACCTTTGTTGTAGCAAATAAAGAAAGTAAAGTCGAGCCAAAAGGCATCTTCAATTACAGCTTTGATTGCTTCAAATTCAGCTTTACCGAGATAGTGTTCGTCCTTCAGAATGAGCATAGAGTAGGTGTACTCACCATCGTTATGGACGAGATCGAACGTGATCGTCGCTTTGCTATCTTTGTATGGCTCTCCGTATTTATCCTTCTTTATCACAGCAGCGGTGAAGGTCTGCGGAGTTGGCACAACCGTCTCACGGTCAATATATCTCCGCTTGCAGAAATGGTAATATGCATGGCGGTAACAAGCCGCAACGTATTCGTCATCGGCTACCGTCTTTATGTAAGAAAGCGCTCGGGAGATTGTTTGCTCGTCTATCGCGCCGAGATTTATGTCTGTTCGCTTGGGATAAACGATATTGAACCAAATGCGGTAATAGGGATTGACAAACTTATATATCGTCTTATTGTTCTCATCTTTCCCGGCAGTAAGTATTCCGTATTCGATCAAAGCGCGGATATATTTATCGCATTTGTTGTAAGCAAATCCCGTGAACTTGCCGATGTCGCTGATGCGGTTGTTTCCAAGCGCGACGGCGTGACAAATGAACATATAGCTTTCGCTCCGACGGAAAAGGTGATCAAACTCATTTGAGCAAAAATGTATGTACGGACTATCGGGGGATAGAAGTATCCTCAGATTTTCCTCGGTGCTTAAATCTTCGTCGATCAGATGAACGAGTTTTGGTATTCCTCCTGTAAGTGCATAGAGTGCGAGAAGGCCGTCACCCTTTTTGTTCGCAAAGCACTTGCAGA
>JAZSIV010000104.1:0-5654 GCA_045533995.1 Eubacteriales bacterium | reverse complement strand
CTACCTTGACAAAGCGATGGGATTGTGCTATTATAGTTATGCTCGGGCATAGCTATGCCAGTACGGAGGTATATCGAAGCGGTCATAACGAGGCGGTCTTGAAAACCGTTTGGGGGAAACCCCACGGGGGTTCGAATCCCTCTGCCTCCGCCAACAAAAAGAGAACTTTTGTCTACCAAAAGTTCTCTTTTTGTTTATCCAAGCCGCAGGCTTGGTATATCATCGCCGCGCGAAGTGCGGTGTATATCATCAGCCCCTGCGGGGCTGTATCTCATCACGCACCAGCGTGTATCTGCCTGCGGTTTGATGATATACCGCAACAAGTTGCGGATGATATACAATGCTTCGCATTGATGATATACACGCCTTCGGCGTGATTGGGATGCAAGATTGCGAAAAGCTCTTGAATTGTTTTGTAACATATGATATAATACTCTCAAAAGGAGTGATAATATGGCTAAAAATTATTTACTGATTTATTCGGAGCAGCTTGCGACCGATATAGAATTACTTTGTCAAAATATAAAAGCTCCTTCCAACACTCTCTTTCAAATTCGCAAGAGTTCAAGTAGTGTGTACGCAAATATTCGGGAAGCAAATTACGGACAGAGCAAAGCAGATATGCTTTCAAAATTTGAAATAGATCTCAAGGAATGTAGTGAAACAGAAGGTTGGTTACAGTTATTATTCAACACAAATGGTATTGATGAAGAAACATATAAAAGCCACAGAAATCTTTGCGGTCGTATCAGACGAATATTGATTGCGAGTTGTAAAACGCTAAAGGAGAACAATCATGCATGATAAAGTAATTATACGCATTGGCACCGATGCGGAAAAGCAAAAATTATTGAATGATTATCCAAACATTAAAAATGTAGTACGCGATGGCGGTTATTTCATCGTTGCCCAAATTGAAGATACCATTGTCGGTTACCTTTGGGGGTTCAAAAGAAAAATTCCTGCACCCGTTGAGCAAGACGAAATATTTATTAACATCATTGAGGTCATATACACAAATTTGCGTTGTCAAGGAATGGCATCTTCTATGTTGCAAAAAATTATGGAAATTGCCAAAGAAGAAAAAGTATATCAAGTTCGAGCATATTGTGACATTGGGAACGTTCCATCACATCGCTTATGGTTGAAAAACAAATTCTCCGTTAGTCCTGTAAAAATGCCAGATGGGTCTATTGCAGGTTCTTTTGTAAGTTTTGTTTTGTGTTGAAGTTGACCTTTTGTTCGTTTTTACCCTGATTTTTGACCTTTTATCACGTTTAAGGCAAACAAAAGAAAGCCCATCGCATCGCGATGGGCTTTCTTTTGTTTAGTAGAATAATATGATGAAGAACCTCGACAAATCCTTTTGTGGATTTGTCACAATTTGCGTTAGGGAAATGCTATTGTTAAACCTTATATTGACGCAAATACGGGTTCTGAATCCCTTTCCTTCCGCCATAAAAAGTCTTGAAAACACTACGTTCTTGAGGCTTTTTGCCACTTTCCGCATTTGAGTTTTTTGCTTTTTTAAATAAAAAACCGAGATTTCTTGCCACATAAGACTTTTCGGCATTTTGTTTTAGACATATTTTTATAAATCACACCTGTTTATGTGGTTCATTTCAATTTGTACGTTTACTATAAGACTTGAGCCTATCGAAACAAAACAGGCTGAAATCAAATGATTTCAGCCTGTTTTTTTATTCAATTTCTTTTTTCTGTCTTTCCAATCGGGCATAAAATGGGACAGCGTGTTATAAAAATTCTTTGAGTGATCGGGGTGCAGAAAATGCACAAATTCGTGCATAACCACGTATTCAATACATTCGATCGGAACCTCAATAAGCATTAAATTGAAGTTTAAGCTATGCTTTGTCGAATTACAGCTACCCCAGCGCGTGCGCATCCTTCGAAAACGAATAGTTGGATAGGGAATATTGAATTCTGAAAACGCAGGGTAAGTATATTCGCAAATGTCGGTCACGATCTTTCTGCATTTTTCTTGTTTATAACGCTCGAATTGCTTTTTTGCCGTCTCTTTGTCCTGCGTATCCTTTAATGAAATTTGTATATTTCCATCAACAAGCGCAACTGAATTCTTTTTAGCCTCGACAATTTTAAGTTCAAATCGTTTTCCAAGCAATGTAACGTGCTCACTGTCGACAAATTCGATAGGTAGAGGCGCATTTTTTGCGTATTCCTCGTAACGCTCAAGAGCCGAAAGAATAAGCTCTGATCGGGAAATTAGAAAACTATCGATCACCGCTTGAGGCACGGCATTGTTTGCGGAAAGAGAGATGTGTCCGTCGGGCTTTATCCGCAGATTTATATTTTTGACCTTTTTCCTTTGAAGATCATAAATGACCGTTTTGCCGTCAAGGACGATTTCCTTTGTCATCTGCGATCTCTCTTATAAATATTTCTTTATCTCTGCGTAGAGATTGTGGGCGTAGTGTCTGAATCCCTCGTCATTCGGGTGAAGCTTGTCGGGAGAGAAGAAGTCTGCTTCTTTTGGAATGAAATCGTAGCAATCGATAAATGTAACGTTAGGCAAGCTTTCAGCGATGCCTTTAAGATTTTCTCTGACGTAAAAGAATTCGCCGAGATTTGCCACAATCTTTCCTATTTGACCTCTCCAAAGGGGAGCAAGCGCGAATATTTTTGCGTTAGGATAATTATTCGAGACATTTTCATAAAAGGCGCGCGCCCTAAAATCGAACTCTTCCTTTGTGGAGTGCCTCCAGTCGTTTGTTCCGTAGGCAATAGTTATTATATCGGGCTCAAAATCGTCCTTGCAAGCGGCAAGCTCGGGACGGAAGCGTTCACCGCCGATTCCCTTGTTTACCATTTCTGCGCGAAGCATATCGCAAAGGCGAGAGGCATAGGTGAAGGAGGTTGTATATGCGTCGTATCCCTGTGTTATCGAGTCTCCGAAGCAGATCATCTTCAGCTCTCTCTTTATAGGATTGAACGATGCGCCGTCGTCAAGCGATAAAGAAATAATATCTGTTTTTGCAGTCCAAGGCAGGTATACTGACACTTTCTTGTTTCCGCACCCGAGCTGTGCATCTATGCGCTTGTTACAAACCCCTTCGCCCATCGTACCTTTTTCGGTCAGATGAAGAGAACCGTTAACGTATATATCTATGCTGAAAAAGCTTCTTGATGCGCCCGAAGAGAGATCAAGTGCGAGAGAAAGAGAAGAGCTGTCGGTTTCAAATTCGAGTCTTATGTTTGAAGCGGACTTGCTTTTTTTGCTGAAATCCTCTGTAACGGTTTCATAGAGCGCAAGCTGCTCCTTTGTAAATCTATACGGGCAAAGCTTGCCGTCATTTTCGGTAAAATATACCGCACCCGTTATAAGCTTTTTAATTTCAGAAAGTGAAAGATCCATTTTAGTACCTCTTGATGTAATTTGATAGTGCTATTATAAAACAAATAGAAGAATTTGTCAAGTATTTAATTTTTGTTATGATTCGGAGACCGTTTTTTTGTATTCTGCCACAAGCTTCATTATCTGCTCGGCAAAGCGATCAGAAAGGACGTCATCGGGCACGGGAAGAAGAGTCTCACCCGCTTCGGTAGTGATCGAAAGAAAGGTGGTTTTTATCTTTAATGGTTTCTTCTTATAAGTGAGCGTCTTTTCTTCACGTATGATATGTGCATCTTTTATATCGTTGTAAGACAGCTCGACAAGTATGTTTTCAATCTCTCCGCTGACAAGACCAAGACGGCGTGAAACTATGTAAAGCTCATCGGTAAGAAGATAAACTATATTTTTTCTGTATTCGGATGAGCGGAGCGAGTTGTTTTTTGACTTGCGCAGAAGCACTCCGTCCGAGAAAAGGTATGAGGCAAACGTTTGTGCGGGCAGATGCTCGATTATTCTTTTGCGATACTTTTTGTCTTCTGTAAGATCGACCTCGAGCCCCTGCATCTTTTCTGCAATATATTTGTCTATATCCTCATCGCTCGAACGACCTATCGAGCCCAAAACAAACATTACAAGCCCCGCAGGCACAAAGATGCTCATAATTATATATGTCACAAATCCCCTGCCAAGCCACATAAGAAAGAGCCCTACGATAAGGAGAACTGCGCCCAGAGTTTTCATATTGTCATTTTTCTTGAAGTAATTTACGTTGTGTTTGATATCCATACGGTGGTGTCCTTTCCATTTTATGTTAATATTGTACCACTTGCACAGGAAATTGTCAATAAACCGTTAGTTTAAAAAACTCCCTCGCAGGTTGAATCCTACGAGGGAGTTAAGCTTTAGTTAATTCTCTTTTTTGTCATTCTTTTTTGCGCGCTTATTTATAACGGAGTTCATAAGAACTATTGAAAGAACTATAACACCGATCACGACAAAGATACAGAACATACCCTTCCACATATACTGAAGTGAAAAGATAAAACGGTCAAAATTTATATTATTCAAAATTTCATTCATTGTGCCATACCGCCTTTCTTAACCTAAAAATCCGCCAAAGCCTGCGGCAAAGCTGAGGATAAGTCCGCCCGCAATAACGGATGCTATCTGACCCGATACGTTTACACCGATAGAGTGCATAAGAAGGAAGTTCTGGGGGTCTTCCTTAAGTCCCATCTTATGAACCACACGTCCCGACATGGGGAATGCGGAGATACCTGCCGCACCTATCATGGGGTTGATCTTTTCCTTGAGGAAAAGGTTAAGGAATTTTGCAAAGAGAACACCGCCTGCCGTGTCAAATATGAATGCAAACAGCCCGAGCCCGAGAATAAGGAGTGTTTCCCACTGAAGGAAGAGGGAAGCTTCCATCTTTGTTGCAATGGTTATGCCGAGGAAGATTGTAACAAGGTTTGCAAGAACCTTTTGTGCGGTATCCGAAAGGGAATCAAGAACTCCGCACTCACGGATAAGGTTACCGAACATAAGGAATCCGACGAGAGCGACCGAAGAGGGAGCAACAAGGCCTGCAACTACGGTAATGATGATCGGGAAGAGGATCTTTGTTGTCTTGGAGATGTTCTTTCCCTTATAGGGCATACGGATCATACGCTCCTTTTTTGTTGTAAGCACCTTGATAACGGGGGGCTGAATGATGGGTACGAGTGCCATATACGAATATGCCGCTACCATTATTGCTCCCGTGTATTTTGAAGCGAGCTTCTGAGCAACAACTATTGCTGTGGGGCCGTCTGCCGCTCCGATTATACCGATAGATGCCGCATCGGGAAGATCAAAGAAGATCGATGCAAGGCAGAAGGTGAAAAAGATACCGAACTGTGCTGCCGCACCGAAGATCATAAGCTTGGGATTGGAAAGCACGGGACCAAAGTCTATCATAGCTCCTATTCCGATAAAGAGGATAAGAGGGAAGAGCTCGTTTGCGATTCCTGCATCAAATAGGGTGGTCAGAGGACCTTCCTCGCCGATAGCACCCGAGAAGGGAAGGTTGACCATTATCGTTCCAAAGCCAAGAGGCAAGAGAAGTGTAGGCTCCATGTCTTTTTTGATCGCAAGGTAAATAAGAAGACCTCCGATCGCCCACATGACGATATATTTCCAACCGTCACCCTGGAATAAAGACAGAAAATTTTCGTAAAGAATTTCCATTTTATACGTCCTTTCGTATCTGTGTTTTCGAGGGAATTATCAATGTGAACAC
>JAZSIV010000106.1:0-17889 GCA_045533995.1 Eubacteriales bacterium | reverse complement strand
CGCCAAACTTTTTTAAATACCAATAAAAACTTCTTAAAATGCATCTTACCCTCGTAGATTTGCAAGACAAGAAAAAACGCTTGTTTTTTATTTTTGAGTCTTGTATAATAAAGCTACAACAAAGGAAGGGAGATGTTTTTTTGAAGGTTACAATTATTGAAGACCCCAATATAAAGGAAACTGAAATATCTATCGTTTGCGCAAAAATGACAAACGAGATCAATGATATTGTTTCAAAGATATCAGCCGTTGGGTTGACTGTTGCGGGAAAAAAAGAAGAAGAAACGTTTTTGATACCGATAAATGAAATTTTTTATTTTGAATCGGTTGATAGAAATATATTTTTCTATACGGAAAACGAAACCTATGAATCAACAGCAAAGCTTTATAAGATCGAAGAAAACTTAAAAAATCTGCAATTTGCTCGGATATCCAAAACAGTGATTGCAAATTTAGACAAAATGTTGAGCATTAAAAAATCAGAAAACAGTCGCCTTGTGGCAACCCTTGTTAACAAAGAAAAACTTGTTGTTTCAAGGCAATACGTATCAGAAATCAAGAAAAAATTGGGGGTGTAAATATGTTTAGAAATTATTGGTGTTCTTTTATGTACAGCATGGGACTTGTAGCGATTATTTTTATTATATTCTCACTTGTTTTCCCCGAAAGTATTAGAATTAAAGAGCTTTATCACATGGTATGCATACTTATTCCCTCGCATTTGTTTTCATTTTTTACATTTGAGCTTAAGCTTTTCTCCAAACATATTTGGATAAGACGTACGATAGCAATAGCCTTCAGCATTTTAGTCCTGTTTGTAAGCGGATATACATTTGGAAGCATTCGCTTTGAGCTTAAGGGTTTGATCGTTTATTGTATTGCAGCATTGATTTGTACTATGGTTATTGTATTTGCATATTATGTTGCTGATAAGATCGAACAGCGGAATCTAAATTTGATCAATCAAAAGCTTAGTGATAAGAATAAAGGTAATATAGAATAAAAAATTGCCCGGCATTGAGCGGTCATCGCTTTTGTGTCCACAAAAGCAGTGCTTGTCAAGAAAATTGACAAGACATAGATGAACATAAAAAAGGCTACCTTTACACAAGGGAGGCTTGTCCACCGCCCGACAGTACCTCTACGACAAAAAGAGTACGAACAAATTGTCCGTACTCCTTTTATTTTTACGGTCGGTAAGACCTGCTTTATGGAAGGAGTCCCTTATACGCTCTTTTTTATAAAATTTTATCTCCAGAACTGAATAAGGGAGGCAGCATTTGCAAAAAGGGAAGGATTATAATAATATATTTCTGTTCCGTATATCGCAAAAATAATTAAGAAGCAGTAGATTCCGTTTGCGAAGAGTGAGAATGACGTAAAGGCATTCAGTTGTCTTGTTCTCGCGCCCCTTGAACGCTCATAGAGGAATAGTATCACAAAAATTGCCGCGAGACAGGAAAGATACGCAAAGTCGCTCATATATCTTTGTAAAATTCCCGCTCCTTGCGCGTCAAATAGCCCGATAAATACCGAGAGTGCAGAAAAAAGAACAATAAATGGGAGAATTCTTTTTTTTCTAAGCTCTTTTGATATTGATGGGACTAAAAATAGTATCCATAAAAGAGGAATCGTTGCAAATATTCCGCCAAACATCGCCTCGGTGATAGTTGTTCCGAGATATCCTGTGTTTATAGTAACCGCCTTTACAAAGGGGAAGGTAGCTGTTATATTGGGAAGTTGCAAAAAATAGGTAAAGAAGGCAAGTCCCACACGTTCAAATCTTATTCCGCGCCCTGTCATATCGTTCGTGGTAAGATTATAATTCTGACCAAAATCAAAAGGAGAGCCAAAGCGTGCGTAGTTGTACCACATAAGGATGGCGGCAACAATTATATAGGGTAGGCAGATGGATATTGTCGTTCCAATGCTTTTCTTTGAAAAGAGCGAACGGTCCTTGAATACCGAGCCCCAAAATATTACTATTGCGGTAAGAGAAACGAGCAGGAACTGCGGTCGGCATCCTGCCACAAGTGCCATACAAAGCGAACCGAGAGCTGCTGGGATCGGTTTTACAATGCCTTCGATGTCTGTGGAGGACAGCCAGAAATAGAGACCAAACATAGTTAGTGTCAAGGCAGATATTATCGGTATGGAATAGAAATCAGGTCTTTTTGCAATAAATACCGCGCCCGATGCATTTACAAATATAAGGCACAATGCCAAGAAACTAACGTATGGTATTCTTTTTGGGTCAAAATATTTTTTTATTATTTTTTCGATCAGCGTAAAAGCACCGATAACGAACAGAGTAAGGCAGATCTGTATTACAGTTCTGTTTGTAAGATCCATTCCCGTGATCGCCTTGAACGGTAGATAAAACAGCAGTACGGGAAGTGCACCAAAATAGACGTAATAATGTCCGTCAAAATACGCCGCATCCCAGTAATAGCTTTCTCCGTTGATGCTTGCTTGTTGAGCTCTTGCATAGTAGTCGTACGGATTATCCATATCGGCAAGATATTGCGGCGGCTCCTGTTCAAGATACAGTCTGCCGTCAAGAAAAGCATCTGCAAGCTGCTGGTACTGTGCATGGTGAGCTGACGGTATGTTCTCAAAAACAGGGTTGAATAGCGATATCACTATAAGCAAAGCAACTTCAAGCGCGATAACGATGGCAGTAAAATTTGTTTGCCTTGCAGAAAAGGTCATCTTTTTGCGGTATATAGGGCTGCTTGGTCGAAGAAGCCACGCGATAAAGATTACAAATGCGCACAAGAAGAATCTGAAAAGGTTAAACGAGAAGTCGCGGGGTCTGTTTATAGATATTTCATTAAGGGTAATGTTTGCACCTTCACTGCTGAAAGCTATTTTAAGTTTTTCTGTTTCGCCGTTTGTAAGCAGATAAAGATATTTACTTGATTCGACATCTCCGTTTATGTCCTGAGAAGGCAGGGTAAGGTAAAGTTCATTTGACTCGTCGGTGATATATACCGATACTGACACCATTTCGTTATTCGCATAATCGTCTTCGGCAGAGATATCAAAATAAATATTATTTATCTTTCTGTTTAGGTTTTCAAACTCAAAATTGACCCTCGAATTGTTTGAAATTTTGTATTTGTTTTTTGAATTTTCGACAGGAATAAGATTGTAGGGCAGTTCTATTTTTTCGGTAATCTCGTATTTTTCGTAGTAGTAGGTCTGATAGAATCTCATATTGAAGACAAACCCTTCAAGGAAAAGTGCTATACAAACCGAGAGCAAGAGAAATGCAATTATTGAATTTGATTTTTTGAGTGACTTTATGAGCAAGTGAGCTGTTTCAAAAAACAGAGATGAGCACGCAACTACAAAAAGACCTAAAAGGTTGAACTTGAGTATTGCTGTGAAATCTAAAAAACAGACCGTGAATACGGCATAATTAAAGAGAATTGCTCCAATGAATATAAGCAAATTCTTTAATGAAAAAAGATCAGATAGAGAAAAATCCCATTTTTTACTTAATATTTCAAAAAGCAGGAAGAGAACAATCGGAATTAAAAAATAAATAATAAACATACGCTACCTCGTGAGTGTGTCTTGTAAGAATATTGTACTTCATATAATACCTTTTGTCAAGAAAAACTCCCCGCAAAATGTCGATATTGCGGAGAGCTTTAATTTAAATATTTAATTATATAAATTTTTTAGCCTTCTATATAGTCGTAGAGAATGTCAGCAAAAGCGGGAGTAAATTCAACTGTTCTGTCCGCATCATCATACATCCATACAACCTCTACGTCGCCAATATAGTTTACAAGCTGTGAACCCTCTTCTGCGGTCATGCTGAAAAGCGCGTTGGAGAGTGCATCTGCAAGCGCCGCTGACTCGCACAAAACACTTACAGAAACAAAGGTCTGCTCGGGCATAGCGGTAAAGGGATTTATAATGGTGTGGCATTTAGTGGTGCCATACAGAAAGAAGTTTTTGTAGGTTTCGTTGGTAACAAGTGAGGTGTCGGTGATCTCAATAGTGCAAAGAGGTTCTTCAGCATTGTCGGGATGTGCTATCTTTGCATTCTTGTTTGTTCCCGATACCTTTGAGATTCCACCGATGCTGATAATGAAGTTTGTATATCCCTCTGCGATGAGCTCATCATAGATAACGTCTGCAACGTATCCCTTTGCCAAATAGGTTGCATCAAGTGCGGCTGCAGGGTCGGAAAGATATACGGTGCAAGCTTCCTTGTCTATTACGAGGGAATCTATATCAATATGATTTTTGGCTTCAAGCAGCTCACCCTCTGTGGGAGGGACAGGTGCGGTATTGTATATTTCCTGCATGTTGCGATTTTCGTGCCAAAGCTCCGTTATAGCTCCCGCAGTGATGCTTGTATATCCATCTGTTATGTGGTGTGCTTCAATAGCCCAATCAAGGAAATCAATTAGCTTTTTACTTGCCTCGACCTTTACGGGAGCAACGTCATTTATAACCTTAAGGTTTATTACTCCTTCATATGTTTCATAAACGTTAAGCAGTTTGTGGTATTCCGAAAGGTTAGAAGATACGATATCACACATAGCCTCAAAATCCTTTTGGGACGCATCTGCTGTAAAGGTAGCGGTCGTGTCGAAATATTCGGTATAGGTTACCTGGTTCTTTTGCGAATCAACGTCAGTAGGGTTCTCCTTACAGGCCTGTAACGGTAACAATACACACATAACGCAAAGAATTGATATGATTATTTTTTTGATCATTTTATTAAACCTCATTTTTTGACATTATAACATACTATAATATTATAAACTTTTTTTCTTCATTTGTCAACTTTGAATGTGAATTTTCAAAATAGACTTGCAAGTTTTTCTGATGTGTGGTAAAATATTATAAACATTTTAAGAAAGGTAGGATAGGACATGTCAAAAAACACTACGGAATCATTAGAAATGTATCTTGAAAATATTCTCGTTTTAGAAAAATCTACGGGACGTGTTCGTTCTATCGATGTTGCTCACAGAACGGGATATTCAAAGCCCAGCGTCAGCCGTGCGGTAAAATTACTGTCAAACGATAAATGTATTGATGTTGACACAAACGGATATATAACACTTACCGAAAAGGGGAAAGAAATAGCTGAAAAGATACTCAGCAGACATAAAATGATCAGCGAGTTTTTTGTCAGTATCGGTGTGGATGAAAAGACGGCATCAGAGGATGCTTGCAGGATCGAGCACGTTATTAGTGACGAGACCTTCGATAAGCTCTGTGAACATATTAAAAATATAAAATAAAGAAAATTGCAATAAAAGTGTTGACAAAATAAACAAATAAGATTATAATTCTCTTATATAGCAATATAAAACCAATGATTAAGAATAGTAGCATCGGTATTTTGATTGACAGAGAGCCGTCGGTCGCTGGGAGTACGGTATCAAAGCTGTTGTGAATGGACTTATGAGGGCGGGGCAAAAGGATAATTTATCCGAGTAGTAACCGACGGGATGCTGACCCGTTATAAACAGATCCCGTATTATATGTGCGGGAGCAGAGTGGACTTTAACAGTCAAGTTGGGTGGTACCGCAGGAAAATTGCCTGTCCCTGTTTATTCAGGGACAGTTTTTTATTTTAAGGAGTGCCGTATGATATTATTAAAAGAACGATGGCGACTTTGCCAAAGCGTAACTAAAATAGCAAAATAATTTTAAGATATATTTATTAAGGAGAAAAAGAATGAAATACAACGAGATTGATTTTAATACATATTTTCAGCGATATCCCAATGAGGAGGGATTCTTCGGACCTTATGGCGGATGCTATATTTCAGACGACTTAAAGGCGGCAATGGCGGAGATAACCGATGCATATTATTCTATCTGCCAGTCAAGAAAGTTTATTGATGAGCTTCGCCGTATACGAAGAGAATTTCAGGGTAGACCTACCCCTGTTACACACCTTGAGCGTTTGAGTAATTCACTTGGAAACGTTCAGCTTTATGCAAAGCGTGAAGACCTTAACCACACCGGTGCTCACAAGCTTAATCACTGTATGGGTGAGGCGCTTCTTGCAAAGTATATGGGCAAGAAGAAGATCATTGCTGAGACAGGTGCAGGACAGCACGGTGTTGCGCTTGCTACTGCGGCGGCATATTTCGGACTTGAGTGCGATATTTATATGGGCTCTGTTGATATAAAGAAGCAGGCTCCGAACGTTGCGAGAATGAAAATACTCGGTGCGAACGTTGTTGAGGTAACACACGGACTTGCAACACTTAAAGAAGCTGTTGACGCGGCTTTTGAAGCATACAGCAGAGAATATAAGGACTGTATATATTGTATTGGTTCGGTGGTTGGACCTCATCCGTTCCCGATGATGGTAAGAGATTTTCAGCACGTAGTCGGTATTGAGGCAAGAGCACAGTTTACTGAGATGACAGGACATCTTCCTACAGCTATTACCGCGTGTGTTGGCGGCGGATCAAACTCTGCGGGTTTCTTTGCAGGATTCCTTAACGATCCTGTTGATATTTACGGTGTAGAGCCTCTTGGTCGCGATACAAAGCTTGGCGATCATGCGGCAAGCCTTCAGTACGGTACAGAGGGTATAATGCACGGATTTAACAGTATTATGCTTAAGGATGAGAATGGCGAGCCCGCACCCGTATATTCGGTAGCGAGTGGACTTGACTATCCTTCTTCGGGTCCCGAGCATGCATTCCTTCGTGATATTGGCAGAGTAAAATATGATACTGTTGATGACGAAGCGGCAGTTGATGCATTCTTCACGCTTTCGAGAATGGAGGGAATTATTCCTGCAATCGAGAGCAGCCACGCTGTTGCGCATGCAATTCGTCTTGCAAAGGAAATGAAAAAGGGATCTATTCTTATCTGCTTGTCGGGTAGAGGCGATAAGGATATGGATTACATCATCGAGAAATACGGAATCAGATAAAATTATTTGGGCATTGCAGATATCTGCAATGCCCATTTTCTATTGACCGACACAAAAGTATATGATAAAATAAATTATAAAAAATTTTTGTTTTTTTGAAACTTTTTTTCATTTTTACCGACATATAGGGTAGAAGCCTAAATTAAAGAAAGGAGGCTGGCGAATGGAGGACTGTAAAATCGTCGATCTGTATTGGGCGCGTTCGGAGCTTGCTATCGAGCATACCGATCAAAAATACGGAAGAATGCTTATGGGTATTTCGGTTTCACTTGTTCCCACAACGCAGGATGCAGAGGAATGTGTGAGCGACACCTATCTTGCAGCGTGGAACAGTATGCCCGATGAAAGACCGCAATATCTTGGCGCATTTCTTTCAAAAATAGTAAGACGGATATCAATTGATAAGTACCGAAGCTCCAAATCTCAAAAAAGAGGCGGAACGGATATATTCATAGACGAGCTTACCGAGTGTATACCGTCAGATGTCGACCTGCAATCTGAGTATGACAACCGTCAGATTGCCGAGGCACTCAATAGGTTTCTCTTGTCACTTGACAAGGAAAAGCGGCAGATCTTTGTCAGAAGATATTTTTATTCCGACAGCCTTATTGATATAGCAAGGAATATGGGTGTTGGAGAGGGAAAGGTCAAGACTGTACTTTTCCGTGTGCGAGCTGCCCTCCGAGAATTTCTTGAAAAGGAGGGGATAGCATTATGAATGACAGAGAAAGAAAAGAAATGGGCGCACAGAGGCTCTTTGATGCGATCGGTATGATAGACGATAATATCATATTTGAGGCGCAAGAGACAGAGCCAAAGCGCGTTGTAAGGGCTTTGCCGTATTTCAGACGTTTTATGTCTGTTGCGGCGGCTCTGATCGTGCTCACAGCGGGAATATTTGTCGGGACTCTTATTTCCACTCTGCAATCTGACGATGATGACGGTTACAAGGACACTCTTACCGAGGATAATGATGCGATTAAGGATGGGCTGATGAATATCCTTACGTCAGCATCTCAAAATGGTGTTGCTTCAAAGGTTTCCGTTGAAGATATCGACTTTTTTGACGGTGAGCGGTATATCATCTGGAAAAATAGCGGTGATGACGGATTTTACAGTATGAAGCTCAACCTTGCAGATGACGATGAAAATGTGCTCGATGACATGATCTCCAAAGAGGCTGAGCCTATCCCGTTTGAAAGCGCTCAAAACGTGAGGTACAGAGTGTGGGTGTCTTACGGAAACGGAGAAGTAGTATCTCCTCACCTTGAGAACAGTAACGGAAACGTGGGCTATGCCGAACTGTTTGAATATTCGCCCGAGGTTATCCCGACTAAAGACTTTGAAAAGCTTGTAAGCGATTCACTTTATAAGTGAAGAAACCTAACCCGATTTTGGTAGAAAGGAAAATGGTATTGAAAATGAAAAAAAGTATTGTAGCAATTATATTGATAATTACTGTTTTATTTACCCTTGCGTCCTGCGGAGCGAAAAACGCAGACGAAGGAATGAACGATATGATTTTGGGTAATATTGAGAACAGTTACACAAGCTCAACGCTTGATGGAGGCTCGGATTTCCCGATGTCAGACATATATGAGCTGTTTATTGAAAACAAGTTTATAAAAACATCGGAAGAAAACGTGTCGACCTTTGCCGCTGACGTGGATACCGCATCATACAGCTTTTTCAGAAAGCTTGTCAATGAGGGTTATTCACTGTCAGAGCTTATTGCAACAGCGGGCAAATCAATACGAACAGAGGAAATGATAAACTATTTTGATTATGGATATTCCTCTCCCGCGGCGGGCGAACTTTTTTCAACGACAGCGCAGATAGCTCCTTGTCCTTGGAATGAAGAGGCACAGCTTCTGGTTCTCGGACTTCAGGCAAAAGAGGTTGAGATTGCTGCAAAGAACAATCTCGTATTCCTTATTGACGTGTCGGGCTCTATGAATTCTCCCGATAAGCTTGAGCTACTCAAAAAAGCATTTGCGCATCTTGTAGATCAGCTTGGAAAAGATGACGTTATCTCAATAGTAACCTATTCAGGAAAGGAAAAGGTCGTTCTTAAGGGTTGCGAGGGAAGTAAAAAGGAAAAGATACTGAATGCTGTAAATTCTCTTGAGGCAGGCGGGTCGACAAATGGCGAGGCAGGTCTTAAAAAAGCATATCAGCTTGCTGAGCAGTATTTTATCAAGGAGGGTAATAACAGAATTATACTTGCCTCTGACGGTGATCTGAACGTAGGTATATCCTCGGTGGATGAGATCGAAAAGTTTGTTTCTGAAAAACGTGAGAGCGGTGTCTTCCTGTCGGTATTGGGCTTTGGCACAGGTAACTATAAGGATACAAAAATGGAGACCATCGCTGACTGCGGAAACGGCGTGTATTATTATATAGACAGCGAAGTAGAGGCAGAAAAAGTATTTGGAAAAGAAATATTCTCAACACTGTATACTGTTGCAAAGGACGTTAAACTTCAGCTTACATTCAGTCCCGATCATATAGATGCTTACAGGCTTGTAGGCTATGAAAACAGAATACTTGCAAACGAAGATTTTGAAAATGACACAAAGGATGCGGGAGATCTTGGAGCAGGGCATTCGCTTACAGTTTGCTATGAGCTTATATTTAAGGATACTGATGAATTGCCCGACGGTGGATATATAATGGAGCTTGATGTAAGATACAAGGATCCCGACGGACAAAAGAGTCAGCTTAATGAATATTCGTTTGGCATAGAGGTGCTTAAGGAAGATCCCGATGACAACTTCAAATTTATTTGCGCGGTTGTTGAAACCTCAATGATATTGCACGAGAGTGAATATATAGGCGATATAACTATAGAAGACGCGATAGAAATTCTTGACGGCTTGGAGCTTGACGACGAGTATAAGGCTCAATTTAAGACCTTACTCGAAGCTCTTATAGAAAGTTAACACAATAAAGCGTAGGCATTCTGCCTACGCTTTATTTTAATTAAATTTTATTGTAATGTTGCCAATGCCGCCGTTCAGGGAAATATGATTTTGTCCGGTTCCAATAATATCGCCGTCATTCAGTGATTTCTCATTTACTGTAACTTTTCCGATTCCCTTATTTACATTTATCTTGTAATTATCTTCTGTATCGGGAATATTGAGTGAAAAGTTACCGATTCCAATATCAAGCTCGGAGTTTCCGAGAAGTTCAAGATCAAATTCAACGTTTCCAACACCCATATCAAAGTCAAGATCGTTTATCTTTCCCGCGTTTACAGATAATTTTCCAGCTCCACCCTCGATCTTGGCAGACGTGGACACCGAAATGTGATCAATCTCGGTCTCTCCCGCACCAAGCTCAAGCTCAAGCATCGAGGTACTCAAATTTTCAATATAAATCTTGCCTGCACCCGTCGAGATATCTGCATGAGTAAATTCGATATCCTTCGGTATATAGATTATTATGCCCGAGGCATCGTTGCTTGAGAAAAGGAAACCGTGATCCTTTTCTTCAATGTCGAGTATGCCTGAATTGTTTCGGCAGCTTATATATTTATTGTTTGTTTCAACCTTAAATGTTTCGGCTGTTTTTATTGTAAGGTATGCTGCTTCAATATCGATATTGAGCTTGTTTATTCCAGTTGCATCGAATTCAAGCTCAACAAACTCATCCGTATTGTATTCGCTATCAGAAGTTGCTCCTGCTACAGCTCCTATGATCGAAAAGGCGGCACTAATTATTGATATTGTTATAAGTATTCCTAAGGCTATCGCAAAATATTTAATGATTTTTTGTAATGTGGTCATTTAACGTCCACACCTCCGAACATACAGTTTGTATTAATGTAAACTGTTGGGGCCAAGGCATCTTCAGATGGTATGGTTTTGTTTGTCACACCGCCGAAAAGAGACGAAGATTTGACCTTGACCTTTACGTCAGAGGGGAGAAAAATATCAATTCCACCAAATATAGCGTCGGCATTTATAAGCACGTCTTCATCGATAATGGCGCAACTGAGATCGCATTTTATTCCACCGAATATTGCATTTAACGTAGCTCCCTTGAATTGCTCGCCTGTAAAATTAAGTGTTTGTCCCGAAAAAACAGCACAAAATTCATTTTCCTTATTCGTTTTTTCATTATTGTCTTTTTTTAGACTTTCTATTTTTTTATTTATTTTTTTGCTTGATACATCCTTGAAGATGACTGCAATGCCTAAAATGACAAGAATAACGGGAAGAGCAAGCTTCCACAGAATATCAAACGTTATATATTCTTGGCATGCAAGGAGTAAAGCAACACCGATGAGAAGACCAATAATATTTCCTGTTTTGCTGCCCTTGTCAAAAAGACCGATGGCCGAGGGAACAATGATAAATAATGTCCACCAACCCTTGAAAAATATTGTAATGTCTGTAACACCGAGTGCGTTAAGTCCTATGATAACACCGATTACCACCAAGAGAAGTCCCCACAAAAGATTCTTAAATCTGCTCATTATTGTTTTCCTCACTTTCTTCGTTTATATATTTTTTTATGCCTTGCATTCTTCCCATAGGTCTAAAGCCGTCGATCTCTCCGCGCAGTATAGCTCCGAAAATTCTGTATCGAAGTCCCTTATTGTTTCGTTCAAGTTGATGCAAAAGCTGTTTCATATTTTCGCGCTCAGTGTTTTTATCGGCAGGGCAAGGAGATTCTATGATAGGAAGCTCAACCCTGCTTGCAAAGTATTTAATATCCTTTTCGGGCATATATATGAGAGGTCGTATAAGATGAAGATCTATTCTTGATAAATACGTCACAGGCTGAAAACAGCCGATACGCCCTTCGTGAAAAAGATTAAGCATAAAGGTCTCAACCACGTCATCAAAATGATGACCAAGTGCAACCTTGTTACAGCCAAGCTCTTTTGCAGCTGTGTGAAGAGCACCTCTGCGCATTTTTGCACATAGAGAGCAGGGATTGCTTTCCTTGCGGACCTCAAAAATTATTTTATATATTTGTGTAGGTACGATATGATATTCTACGTCAAGTGATTCGCAAAAATCTTTAACGGGTGAGAGGTCCATTCCTTCAAATCCCATGTCGACGGTTATGGCAACCAATTCAAACTTTTTTGGATAAAAGCGTCTCAAATTCGCAAGAGCGCAAAGCAGTGCGAGGGAGTCCTTTCCCGCAGAAACACCGACAGCGATCCTATCGCCCTCGCATATCATTTCATAATCATCAACTGCACGACGCGTGTAGCTTAGCAGTAATTTGATATTATCCATTGATCTTACCTTTCATATATCATAATCAAAGTTCATTGTTTCGTATATTTTCGCGGCTGTTGGCGATAATTCGATTGAATCATCGGAATGTAATATAAGGGGAGGAGTTATCCTCATTGACGGCTTACCTCCCTTTGTGGCGCTTATCAGAACCATAGACGGCTCGGATGTGGCTCTTGCATGAACAAATGTCATAGCTTTTGCTTCAAGAGAATTTTCTTTCATAGCGTAAAATAGCTCTGACAGTCTGTCGGGTCTCCATACAACGTAAAATTTTCCTCCAAATTTCAGAAGCCTTCCCGCAGCAGCGCAAAAGTCGTATATTGAACCTTTTACTTCGTGACGAGCAATGTATTTTTCATCTGCCATGTTTCGTTTTCCGCTATCGGTCTTCATATAAGGCGGATTTGAAAAAACAACGTCGACCTCACCGTTGGTATCAGACGGTCTTATATCTCTTATGTCTGCATTATGGGCTGAAACTGTTTCGCCAAAGCCGTTATTTTCTATATTTCGCGCTGTTATATCATAAAAGCTTTCCTGAATTTCAAACGCGTGTATTTTTGAGAATTTTTCTCTTGCTGCACACAGCAGAGAAATAATACCCGTACCACAGCCAAGCTCTGCGGCAACAGCCCTCTTGTCTGTCTTGATAAAAGCGGCAAGCAAAAAAGCATCGGTCCCGAATGTAAGACCTTTTTTCTTTTGGATAAGCGTTACTTTCTCATTTACATAGTCAAGTCTTTCGTCGGGTAATATAGAAAAATCCTTGATCACAAAAACCTCCAAAAACAAAACGAAGCAGGACAATGCCTGCTTCATTTTTGTAATCCTAATTTGTATTACTCAGCCTGAGGTGCCGAAACAGGACATGCATCAGCGCAAGATCCACAATCAATGCACTCATCGGGATTGATCTCGTATTTTGTATCGCCTTCCTTGATAGCGCCTACAGGGCAAGCCTCTGTACAAGCACCGCAAGAAATGCAATCATCAGAAATTTTGTATGCCATAGTTATGTACCTCCATAAATTTATCTGATATCATTGTATCACATAATTGTAAAATTTCAATAGCTTTTTAAAAAATTATTAAATAAAAATACAGGAATTTCTGTTTTTTTATTTCTGTTTTGGAAGAGGAGTAACGCTATCGCGCAAATAAGATTTTGGAGCCTGCTCGGGTTTGTCGTCAAGACGTACCTTTATTTTTCCTGCAAGAGGGTTTATTTCTACGACAGTTCCTATTCCGTCGGCTGTCTTTACCTTTGATTCGAGAGAAGGCGTTTTCTTGATCTCTTGAACGTAGGTGTCATATTCGTATCTAAGGCAACACATTAGCCTGCCGCAAGCACCCGAGATCTTTGCGGAATTGAGCGAAAGGTTCTGTTCCTTAGCCATTTTTATCGATACCTGACCGAAATCGGTAAGGAAGAGGGAACAGCAAAGAGGTCTTCCGCAGATTCCGAGGCCTCCGATAATCTTTGCCTCATCTCTGATGCCTATCTGGCGGAGTTCAATTCTTGTTTTGAAAATGGCCGCAAGGTCTTTAACGAGCTCTCTGAAATCGACTCTACCCGAAGAGGTGAAGTAGAAAAGAAGCTTCGAATTATCAAACGTATATTGAGCATCAATAAGCTTCATTTCAAGCTCGTGTGCAATGATTTTTTCATTGCAGATCTTGAATGCCTCATCCTGTTTTTTATTGTTTTCGTTATGGTGCTCAATATCTTCTTTGGTTGCAATACGAATTACGGGTCGCAGTGGCGGTACGAACTCACTTTCTCGAACCATAGAGTTTGCAACCGAGATCTCACCAAACTCAAGACCTCTGGCAGTTTCAACGATAACGTATTCACCTTTCTTGCCGATAATACCATTGGGGGCAAAATAATATGTCTTTCCGCCTTCCTTAAATCTAACACCGATTATTTCTGCAAGAGGTTCGCTTTCTTCGGCTGTTGTCACAATATCTTCGGTGTTTAGCGCAATTTCGGGCTCGTTATAAGAAACCTCATTTTCGACAACTGCAAATTTCTCTGCCTCAATCACTTCAGGTGCACTCTTGGGTGCTTGATTATTATGGGGGCGGTTGCCTTTATGTTTTTTATGGTGTCTGTTATTATGCTTTTTCTGCGTATTCTGATTTGGCTTGTTTTCGTTTATTATATCGTTTGTTTTTTCTTTTTCCGTTTTTGATTCGATTGCATCATTTTGCTTTGGCAAATTCTGCTTGTTTTTATTATAATATTTTTTCTTGCGATTTTTATGATAATTATTTTTATTACCAGGTTGATCGCCAAACGGTTTGTTTTCTTTATCCATTTAGTATCCTTTCGATCTGCGAAACTATAAAATTGATGTTTCGGAGAAAAGTTTTATAATCGTTAATTTTACATTTGCATTCGTTGATATAGCCTGTTGGGCATTGTAAAGTGAGTCGCATATACTCATTAGCTTTCGCATATTCGTTTTGTCTGTAGTAGTAATGGCTTCATCTCTGTCAAAATAAAAGACAAGAGGTGCATTTTCTGTTTGCTGAAGTGCAGCAAGGTCGCGCACCGCCATAAGTATTGTATCTATCTGAATTGATAATTCGTCTCGTTTGTTTGAGAATCGTTTGAAAAGCAGATATGCTTTTTCAGTGTCGGTATTACCGATTGCGGCTTCAAGGAACTCTCTTGCAAGCTCTCTTGTTTCAAGGATATGCTTGAATTCTTTTTGATCAAGCAGGTCTATCGCGCGTCCTATACATTTATCTGATGCCATTATAAGCTCGCCGTAGGTGTACTTGTCAGACGCTTTAAGTTGTTTTGCCTCATTATATCGCTCGGATATATATAAGTCTATTTCGTTGGGGCTTATCAGTTCGGTACGCAAGGCTTGAGTACGGCTCTTGACCGTTTCAAGAAGTGCTTCGGTCCCCTCACAAAGGAGAAAATATTTTACGTATGAGGGCGGCTCTTCAAGTGTAAGTAAAAAGGCATTTTGAGCCTGAGGAGTCATAGTATGAGCGTCTTCAATTATATATATTTTATAATCAAGCTCATTAGGTACTATATGAACGTCATTTCGCAAAAAACGGATAGTATCAACACCAAGAGTTGACTTTCCATCTCGTCCAATACATATAACGTCGGGAGATTTCTTATCAAGAATTTTTTTGCACGAGGGACACTCAAGGCAGGGAAGAGGAAATGACGGGTCATGTGACTTTTCACAAGAAAGGGCGGCGGCAATCAAATAGGCAAGGGTGTGCTTTCCGCTACCTTTTTTTCCATCAATTATATATGCATGAGAAAGCGTTCCCGAAGAAATATCCGCAAGGATCTTATTCTTCAAAGAAGCATTTCCGATGAGCGAGCAAAATGCTTGTCTGATATTCCTCACCGCCTTTCAAACATAACAATACATCATAATTATATCAAAAAAAATAATTGATGTCAAGGACAAAGACATAATTACTGAGGCCCTTAAATATTAATTATAAAAAGGTAAAGGAGGAAAAAATAAATGCCTGAAATTAAAACAAACAAGCCCCCGAGAGGATATTCAATGATTATCGGAGATAGGTCTGCCTTTGCGTATTCCGAGCTTTATTTAACGGAAGAAAGTAATAAGCATTGTGGCAAAGCAGAATTTTTTTCAACTCCTGTCGGTGTTGTGATCTCCCTTGAGGTCAGCGGGCTGCCCGATAATGAAAATAAAAATAACTGCGGAAAATATAAGATTTATGAAATGAGAATATCAAAAGATTACTTTGCTTATAGATGTGAAGAGAAAAGGAGTATTCCGCCGATATTCTCAAAGGACGGATTTGCATGGTCAACATATTTAAGCGATAAAATAACCCCTCGGGAGATTATAGGAAAGGAAATAAGTCTGATGTGTGTAAAAAAAGGAAAGAAGAAAGCCGAAAATATTGCTTGCGGCATCATAAAAAGCAAATAAAAAAATAACGATAAGTAAATATAACTCTTGACAGTTGTTATGTTTTGTATTAAAATAATATAAAATATATACATAAAAGAGATGATTTGAAAATGAGAAATAAACTTATAATTTTCCTTTGCGTTCTTGTGACGCTTTTGATCGTAGCGTGCGACGATACACCTAAAAATGACGATACACCTTCAACCTCGGAAGTAGTTGAGCAAACAACAGAGAATACTGTTCACGGTACTGAAGATGATGTGCAAACAACAGAAGCTGTTGGTACTACCGATGTGGTTACAGACACAACTGCGGCAACAGGGACAACTGCAGTTACAGATACAAAGCCTGTTACCGATACTACGACAGATACCGTAAAGGCTGAGACCGAGGCAGTTACTGAGGGTAGCTCGGGTAGCGGTGGCGGATTTATTCCCGGCGGCGGTAGTTCAGGTGGCGGCGGATCTATTTCCGGCGGCAGCTCGGGCGGCGGATCTATTCCAGGTGGCGGTGGTTCAGGTGGCGGTAGCGTAACAACAAAACCCGCTGATACAGAGCCTGAAGTAACAGAGCCTGAAGATACTGTTGAAACTGAAAAGGGTGACAAGGAACTTCCCAAAGTCGATGCTTAATAATATAATAAAAGCAAGCTCCTTCAATACGAAGGAGCTTGCTTTTATTTATCTAACTGATCAACAATTTTTAGCCAGTCGGAAGCAGATGCATCACTCGGCATTTTCCAATCGCTTCTTGGCGACAGACATACGGAACCTATCTTGGGACCGTCGGGAAGACATGAACGCTTGAATTGCTGTGCGAAAAATCTCTTGACGAAATTTTTTAGCCATTTATGCAATGTTTCGTTGTCGTAAATTCCGTCAAAGGCTATCTTTGCAAGTCGGTAGAGTTTGTCGGGAGAAGAACCGTATCTTATCATGTTATAAAGATAAAAATCGTGTATTTCATAAGGACCGACAATGTCCTCGGTCTTTTGTGCGATCTCTCCCTTATCGTCAGAGGGAAGAAGCTCGGGACTTACGGGAGTGTCGAGTATATCGCGAAGAACCTTGGCAAGGTCAGGCTTCCCGTCGCTTTGTGCGATATCTGCGCAGTGAGCAACGATATGTCTTATAAGGGTTTTGGGAAGACCGCCGTTAACGCCGTACATAGACATATGGTCGCCGTTATAGGTTGCCCAACCAAGAGCAAGCTCGGAGAGGTCTCCCGTACCTACAACGATACCTCCGGTCATGTTAGCGATATCCATAATTACTTGAGTGCGTTCACGCGCCTGAGCATTTTCATAGACAACGTTTTTGATGCTTTCATCGTGTCCGATATCGTCAAAATGCGCTCTGACCGAGCGTGAGATATCAACGCACTTAAAATCAACACCAAGCTCGTTACAAAGGATCTCTGCGTTTGATTTTGTACGCTTTGTTGTTCCAAAGCAGGGCATAGTAACTCCAAGAACGTCTGTTCTCGGACGCCCAAGCATATCCATAGCACGGCAGGCAACGAGAAGTGCAAGACAAGAATCAAGACCGCCTGAAATTCCGATAACACAATTCTTGGCATAAGCTTTGACAATTCTTTGCTTGACGTTTTACGTCGGATTTCTGTTCAGCCATATGCAAAACGGACGGCAAAAGAGGCTGGAATGCTTTTTGCAGCTGATCCGTTTCATTGAGAGTGAGATCTCCTGTTACCAAACCCCGCTTGACGATATTTACAGGCGCTTCGAGGAAGAGGAGCTTGAGAAATGCGG
>JAZSIV010000047.1:0-3962 GCA_045533995.1 Eubacteriales bacterium | reverse complement strand
CCTGCACCCCTTTCAAAAAGTATTGACTCCTTTTCTTGACTTCTCTGACGTTCTCTTCATGTGGGATATAAGGTGCGAAGCATTTACTTCCTCACTCAAAAAAGATTTAAAAGTTTTTGGGGGAATTTAAGGGTTTTTTTGAAAAAAGTTCTCCCCTGCACCCCTTTCAAAAACCTTTGACTCCTTTTCTTGACTTCTCTGACGCTCTCTTGCTGTGGGATATAAGGCGCGAAGCATTTACTTCCTCACTCAAAAACGATTTAAAAGTTTTTTGAGGAATTTAAGGTTTTTTTGCAAAAAGTTCTCCCCTGCACCCCTTTCAAAAACCTTTGTCTCCTTTTCTTGACTTCTCTGACGTTCTCTTGCTGTGGGATATAAGGCGCAAAACATTTACTTCCTTACTCAAAAACGATTTAAAAGTTTTTGGGGGTGCAGGGGGGATTTTTTCAAAAATCCCCTCTGCACGTATTCCACAAAGTCTTAAGGAACCGATGATAAATGTATGCTATAATAAAAATAGTTGGAAGATAATATAAATTATAGATAAGAAAAAATACATAAGAGAGAAGAGAAGACGGGTATGAAACGATACATAATAAAGACTATATCACTGCTGCTTGCTGCAACATTTTTGATCTCGAGCCTTTGCCTTGCGGTATCGGCACTCACCTTCAAGAAGGGAAATAACGACGTTTCCGACGCATATAAGGAGAGCGTTTACTACGAAAATCTCACCTCGCTGACACTTACGGGCGACGGAAGAACAGACGTTCTTGCCGTTGCGCTCTCACAGCTTGGCTACACCGAGGGCAACTCGGACGGAGATTTTTCGGGCACGTCGAACGGCAATAACAACTTTACCGAATACAATTACAATATGGGCTCGTTCGGCTATGGCTACGGCGGAGCAGAGTACCCTTGGTGCGCCTCGTTCGTTTCATTCTGTCTGCTTCAAGCGGGCATTCACTCGCAAAACAGTATTTCAGACTGGTGCAGAAAAAACGAGGGCAACGCGGAGTACATCTGGCGAGAGGTAAGCTGTAACAAATGGGCAACACAGCTCCGCGCCTGCGGCTTTTTCGAGGACTCCGCATACTATTCGGGAAGCTATACCCCTCTTTCGGGCGACCTAATATTCTTTTGTGAAAACGGAACTTTAGAAACTCACATTGGTTTTGTCCTGTACGTTGAGGACAACACCGTATACACCGTCGAGGGCAATACCAATACGTCAGCAGGACTCGTAACAAACGGCGGCAGTGTTTGCATAAAGAATTACGACCTCAGAAGCTCGGCGATCCGCGGCTACGGCGTGCTCCCTTATAAAATAAATAACAAGGCACCCCTTATAGACTACTCGGGAAAGCTTGCGACCACGGGAACGTATGTTTCAAACGGGTTAACCTATATTTATTCGACTGACACGACCAATTCTTATTCCCACGTTCTGCCAAAATATTCTGTATTCAAGGTCACCGAGGTGACCTCGAACGGACGGCTTAAGGGAGAATTCAATATAGACGGAGAAGCTGTCACGGGCTACGTAAGGAACGATGACGGCAAGTTGATTCAGTTCTCGTCAACCGAAAAGCTTGCGGGATATAACAACGCGCAAAAGCTCCCAAGCTATATAAATTCCGCGCTCTATCACTACATAGTCGGCTCAAACTATTTCCCCACGCGCGAAAAGCTCTTTGAAGCAACGGAAAGCGATGCGATAAAGCTTCGCGGCTGGGTCGGATTTACAAAGGAGATTAAAAATTTCGGATATTATTTTGATGGGCAGAGCGACAATATCAATATCGACTACATGGCATTTGTTCTCACTGAGGACTCGATACTTGCCTCGGGCGGAAAGCTTGCAAGCCGATATCTCATAAATGCCGACACCACCTCACTTACCCCCGGCGAGCATACCGTAAATTTTGTTGTGACTCTCTCTGACGGTTCTATCGCAGAGCTTGGAGATATGAAATTTATTTTACGCCATAAAAACGGATTCATCCCAAGCGCCCCAACAATTTCGGGATTTGATAAAAATTCGATCACTCTCCTGCCAACAACGGGATATGAGTATAGCCTAAATGGAATTGATTGGCAAAATAATAGCGTTTTCACAGGTCTTACAGACGATAGACAATACAAGTTTTATCAAAGAGTGGCACAAACAGACCGATATCTTGCAAGTCTGGCGAGCGTACCGACAACGGTTCACCTTCGCGATCTTCTCGCTTCAAATAAGCTTGCCAAACTTATAATCTATAATGCTACCCTGAAAGAAAATTTTGACCCGAACGTAACCGAATATACCGTTTCCGTTCCGTATTCAACAACTTCTCTTGAAATTAAAGCTTTGGCAAACGGCACTTCAACCGTGACAGTAAGCGAAACAGAGCTTGAGGCAGGGAAGACCACCGAAATAAAAATAACGGTGACACCGCCCATCGGATCACCGAACGTCTATATTATAAAAGCGACACGCGCCGCAGAGGAGACTGAAAGCAAGGTCGAAACAACTGCTCCCACAGAAACTACCCCGCCCGCAACGGATACCGAGTCCACCACAAATACCGAATTTGTCGACACAAACGAACCCGAGTCCACCACAAATACAGATTCTACCTCGGATATTATCATTGAAACAAGCGAAAACGTGGACGAAAATACCAATAATTCCTACCCGATAGACGGAAATAACAGCTGTAATTCAACTCTTAACGGAACTTTGGCGTTTTTTCTTGTTTTGTTGGTTTCTCTCTCCACTTTACCGTTAAAAAGAAAAGATAATTGATATTTTTTAGGGAATTTTGTGGGAAATTAAATTTGTATTAAAACGGGAGGAGCTTGCTCCTCCCCTACCTGATTTTAAAATTTTACCGTCGTTGTGATAATAAACGATTCCGCCTTCAAAAAAGTCCTAAAAGTTTTTGAAGGGGAGCAGGGGGGAGCTTTTTGAAGAAAGCTCCCCCCTGCAATATTCTCTTTCTTTTCTTTTGTGCATAGACGATAAAAAATATTTTCCTTTGCTTCTATATAGGATTTGAACTCTTGTGTGTTCTGACCTTAATAGATGCTACCTTATTTCTTTCCAAGTTCTTCGTTTTGAATTTGCTTTCGTAGCTCTTCTTTCCCCAATTCAAGTCTTGCCTTAATTGTTTTTCCGTATTTGAATTTAAAAATCACATTGCCAACAACATAGGCAAGTATATACGGAATGATACTAAATAACTTAGCATAAGAAGAACAGAAAAAGATAAATGGAAGTTCAAACGGAAGCAATTCATAAAATGAAAGTCTTGTATATTTGTACTGTTTGTATAATTCATCGTCGGTTAATCTTACGGTATTACCTGTCGAATACGCGGTATCACCGAGTGAGTTTCTATGAATGTCGATCTTGAACATAGGAGCTTGAATTAACATTAATGCGATAAGAAATACAGGTACAACTGACATAAAATCAATAATTATATTAGTTCGAAAATCAATCAATAACACTACATTGATGGCAATATGAACGATATAATAAACGATGTAATAAATGCTCATTATTTCATGTTTCAACCGCCTTTCTGGGATTATTTGTTGTTTTGATTTGCTTTTGTTGTATTGAGGGAAGAAATCAACATTCTGCGAATTTGTCCGCATTGATTTTGCAGAGGTTTATAAACATTTTCGGGGATATAACCCGTTTCAAAAAGTAATTCCATCCCATATTCCGTTTCATAGCTCTCCTTTTGCGCAATCTCCAATTTAGATATAAAATTCTTTGTACCTTGAGCATATTGAGCCTCATGAATATTTGCACCGATAGATGTCCCCGACCTTAAAAGCTGATTTGTTAAAACCGACTCTTTCATATTTGTTTTTATATCACGGCAAAGAAAAACGATCTGCTTTGCGAACTCTTTGGATTTATCTCTCAAAATACTTTCTGCCACTGTCATCACCTCAAATATAGT
>JAZSIV010000133.1:0-13336 GCA_045533995.1 Eubacteriales bacterium | reverse complement strand
CACTCAGGAGTTTCTTTCGGGTGAGGGAGCTGTAGAAATAAAAGATGATGCGGACAAGATAACAAATCTTGATCTTGAGATTTTTGATATGCCTTCAAAGGACGAATCAAATTTACGTATAATTTCAAATAATATTCTTATGATGAGTCTTGATTCTGGGCTTGTACGTTCTGATAATCTAAAAAAAGCATATAGTTATCTTGATGCTGACGTTCTTTTGCTCCAAGAGGTCGATTCGCTTTGGTACACTTCTTCCGCTAAGCTTAATGATAAGCTTGCATCAATCGGATATTCGAGAGTCCCTTTTAAGCCGACAGAGGAATATACGGCAAGAGGTATTGGTGAAAATGACGTTAGAAATCCTGTTTATTATAAAACCGAAGTCTTTAATCTTATAGATTATGGATATGAGAGATACGACTGTACTGAATTTCCGGGAGCTACTCAAAACGGCGCTCCGTTTGAGTATTTGTCGTCATCCTTCACGTGGGCAGTCCTTGAAGAAAAGGCAACAGGGAAGAAGCTTATAGTTGCAAGCACTCATTTTCTTTCTGCGGTCAAGCATGATCAGATTGGCGCTGAAACCTCGGCAGCCATATACCGTCTTGAAGAGGCAAGACAGCTGGCAGAGACTCTTAATATGCTTTCTGCACAATATAATGCTCCCGTTATTTTTGGTGGAGACCTTAACTGTAGTGCAGGGTCTGGCTCATATGATGAGCTCAAGAGTTCATTCTTTGATGCAAGTCTTAACGCTGCTGTTAAGAAAAACATTGGATATTCAACAACCAATTCGCTTGGAAAAGCACCATATCTTGGAAGTGCGATCGACCATTTCTTCTTCTCAAGAACAGGCATTGATGCAAAGCTCTTTGAGATTATAGTTTCAGAACATGTTTATTGTTACTCCGACCACGTTCCGATATGTTTGGATTTTAAGTTGAAATAGTATTTTGCCCCTGCACTATTAGTGCAGGGGCTCTTTCTTTTACAAATCAAAATTTATATCATTTTCACCAAAATACAGAAAAAATATATTGATTTTTTTACGTGAACGTGATATAATTTACTTATATTGGGTGTTTGTACTTAATTTGTTTTCGGAGGGCTTTTTATGAAGAAAGTTATATCAGTTATTGCTATAATTTTAGTTATGGCAATGATGCTTCCCATGACGGTATTTGCCGCTAATCCCGAATATGAGATCTATTGTTATGATCTTCCGGGACAGCAGGCGCATATTGTTGGAAATTCGGTTGGAGTAGCTTCTAAAATTGATGGAAAGGTTTCTTCCGGTGAATATTCTGATAATGTGTTAAAGCTTACTGAGCCTTCAATCGATAATTATAAAGATATATCCGAAAGACCGAAGGAAATTGATGTTCATTTTAATTATGATAAAGATAAGATATATATTTCTGTTGTAGTTATATCAAATGGTTTTGAGGATGACTATACGAGTAAAGTCGTTTTTAATCTCGGATTTAACATGAGTGGAAGACCGACCGGTGCAGCGGACCGTATCCGTCTTGAATTCAGAGCGCCTCAAGGATATCTTGAAACTAAAACTGCTGAATTTCGTGACTACAGCGAATATGTATCGGGTTATACTACAACCTCACTTGTTGGCGCGCACTATCCGATGGATGAAGTTGCATATCTCAGAGACATACAAGAAGGAAAAACAGTAGAAACATTTGAATTTTCACTTGATAAGGAAGTTATCAAAGAGGTTTTTGGACTCGCTACTTTGACAGATACAGCATATATGTATATTGAGCATACTGCGTTTTTCAATGGTAAGCCTCCATCAAGTAAAATTGGAGAATGGAACAAGTGTATTGTTTCTGACAGCGTTGCAGCTGAAATACAAAATATATATAATCGCGGTGCAAACGACTATCCAAACCTTGTTGTTTTCGGTAACGAAAAGGATATTAAGCCTTCTGCAAAAATAAGCACAAATATGGGTGCCTCCCTGCGTATTTCAAACCCGACGGGACTTAGATTTTACACGCAATTAGACAAGACTTATCTTGACAATATGCTTGGATTGTACGGTGATGATAACGTTACTGTAGGAACTCTTATTGCGCCTGAGGTTTATGTAAAGGAAGCAGGTGCGTTTACCCATGAAGCACTTGGAAAGCTTACATATGAAACGAAATATCTTGATATACCTTCAAAGGGACCGTACAGAACAGAGGACACTTATACATACGTTGGGTCTGTTACAAATATCAAGGAGATGAATCTTGACCTTAAGTTCGCGGCAATCGGATATATAACGGTTAACGGTAAAACAACATACAGTCCTGAATATGCTGTAAGAAGTGTGTCTGAGGTTGCAATTTCTGCATTGAAGGATACGAGAACTGCTTCAACAGATAAATACAGATACGCAATGCTTGTCGGTGGAGAAACGGTTTACAGTCCGTACAAGGAGTCTGCAAGATACATTATTAACAAACACGCTAATTGGGCGGACGATCCTTACGGGGATCTCATTCAATGGAGCAGCAGCGCAGATATAAATAAACCTGTTTACTATTTCGATATATTAAGTACAAGCGGCAAGGTTTGTGAAATATATTATGCTGCAGAATATCAAAGCTATGCTGAGCAGATCGCGGCTGCAATAAATAAAAAAGCAGGTGTAACGATCGCGAAGGTGTCCTCAACGTATACGAACACGGGTAATGCAGCAATATTTATCGGTAAAACCGGTAACACAACTGTAGACAGTTATATTGACGATATCAAATATAATGATTTCGGATTTGAGCTTATAGCTAACAATACCCTTGTTGTTGGAGCAGGTAAGTCTCAAAATGTTGAGGCCGCAGTTGCGCTTTTGCTTGAATCAATAGAAAATCGCTCACTCCTTACAGAGAAAGATTCTGGAGGTACAGTAACAAGGAAATACATTTCCTCTGATTTCGATAATTTTTATAAAGCATCTTACAGTATAGAAAATTTATCGATAAGCGGATCAAACGTTTCTGATTACGTTATAGTTTACCTAAATGGAAACGATGCGGCAAAAACAGCAGCAGAAGCTTTGCAGATAAGAATTGCCGAGACAACGGGGCAGTTTATTAATGTTGTGTCCAGCAGTGCAAGTGCTGTTACAAAGGAGATTCTTGTAGGAAATATAACAGGTAGAGGAGTTACATATACTAAAAACGGAAACTTTGCTGATGACGATTGCGGTATGATCGTTACAGGTAATAAACTTGCATTGGTTGGATCAAACTGGAAGGCTATTGATGGTTCATACAATTATTTCTGTGATACATATCTTCCTTACGATGACGATGATGCAACGGTTTCTATCAGCAGCACACATACCAATGTTTTTGATATGAATGAATTATCTATACCCGAAAGAGCAGATGGGTCAACTTTACGTATTGTTTCTAACAATATTAAGATGTTGAAGGGATTGACAACTAGCGTTGCAACTGAAAGATTTAATGATCTTATCAGTGCTTATCAACATCTTGATGCAGATATAATAGCTCTTCAAGAGGTTGATGCAGCTGACGAAAGTTCTGCGGCAACAAGCTGGTATGGAAAAGGACTAACAAATAAGCTTGGTGAACTTGGTTATACAAAAGTAGCTACTACAGCCGAATATCACGGAGCAAATATTCGTAATCCTATTTATTATGACGCAACCAAGGTTGAACTTATTGATAAGGGATACGAGTATTATGACAGCTTGGTTGGTAGGGTTTCTTCTATGGCAAACACAAATTATACATCGAGTTCGATGGGTTATAATTGGGCTGTATTTAAGGAAATATTAAGCGGAAATAAGTTTGTTGTTATGAGTACTCATCTTCCGGCAGATGCATACGGTTATTCTTCTAAAGAGGAAGCGAGAGAAATATGTGCAAGTCAACTTGTTCAAAAGGTTGAGGTCCTTGAGGCAACTTATAATTGCCCTGTGCTTGTTATGGGTGACTTTAATAGCACTGTTACGTCGAAAGAATATGCTATGATCGATAATAGCCTGTTGATACCCGCAAGAAGAGCGGCAAGAACGTCATCTAATCTTGAATTTGTCTCCCATATAAATATTGGCAATATGCCTTCCAAGGGAAATGCTATAGACCATATCTTCTACTCTGAAAGCGGTATTGTTGGTGATCATTACAGAGTGCTTGTTTCACCGTATACATGGTGTTATTCTGACCACGTTCCCACAATGCTTGACTTCCATCTTACAGGAGCTATGAATTCAATGCCCAGAGACCCCTACGTAAAGGATATAGATTGGGATGCTCCAGGTATTATGAATGACCCGTACGTAGATGAAAAGAATGACGTTAACTGGCAGTTCCCAAAGCAAGCAGAGGAAGAGCTGACACCTGTTGTTCCTAAGTCTGTAGACCTTAAACTTTTGTCTAACAATATTAAAATTAGTAATTCAGCTTCATCTGCTGAGTTGTTGAAAACTGCATATGCAAAGCTTGATGCCGATATTCTTGCCCTTCAGGAGGCAGACGATAATTGGCACGAGACACTTAATCTTGATGGGCTGTTAGCGAAGCTTGGATATGCAATGGTTCCGGTACCCGAGTCATTTAAGAGTGACATATACGGTACAGATGATACTCAATCCAATAGAAATCCGATTTATTATAATACTGATAAATTTGAGCTTCTTGAGTATGGCAGAAAGCTATATGATGCATCAAGCTTCCCGGGGGCAACGAGTGGAGGATCACCTCTCTACGGTTACCGTTCATATAGCTATACTTGGGCACTTCTTAAAGAAAAGAGTACGGGACTTCGTGTCGTTGTTATCGGAACACACTTGAATGCTATAATAAAGCACGATGGAGCAACACAGGAGGTAAAGGATAGTGAAGCTGAATATCGCAGGCTGAGTGCAATTGAGCTTGGCGAGGCAATGAAGAATTTTGAAGATAAATATAATTGCCCCGTAGTGGCTGTTGGAGATTATAATTCGACACCTGATACCGAGGCATATAAGGCTCTTGAATCACAATTTAATTCGGCAAGAACAAGTGCTACCACTACCGTTAATATGGACATAGATACCAATAGCAAGGGTAAAATAGACCATTGTTTTTATACAAATAAGGGTATAACAGGAAATCATTTTGAAACCATTATTAATAGTGGTGAAATAAACATTAGTTATTCAGATCATTTGCCAATATATTTTGAATTTACTCTTGGCGAATACAAATAAACAAGAAAAGCCCGTCCTCTTAGACGGGCTTTTCTTGTTAGTTGTGTTTTATTATAATTCTGAGTAAAGCTTATATAGCTCGCTGTAAATACCTTTTTTCTCAATGAGCTCTGTGTGAGTTCCTTCTTCCTCAATACCGTTTTCTGTAAGGACTAAAATTCTGTCAGCATTTCTTATCGTTGTAAGACGATGTGCTATGGTAAATGTCGTTCTTCCATGTGCAAGCTTTTCAAGTGATTGTTGAACAAGCTTTTCGCTTTCATTGTCAAGTGCACTTGTTGCTTCGTCAAGGATAAGAATGGGAGGGTTTTTGAGGAATACTCGAGCGATTGATATGCGCTGCTTCTGTCCGCCCGAAAGCTTAACTCCTCGCTCTCCCACATAGGTATCGTAACCATCGGGAAGGGAGGATATAAATTCGTGCGCTCCTGCAAGCCTTGCCGCCGCTTCAATTTCCTCATCTGTTGCATTTTCTTTTCCGTACGTGATATTTTCTTTTATGCTACCTGAAAATAGATAAACGTCCTGTGCAACAACACCGATATTGTTTCTGAGTGATGAAAGCGTTACGTCCTTGATGTCGTTTCCGTCAATGAGTATCTTTCCCTCTGTTGCATCATAAAAACGGGGAATAAGCGAGCAAAGTGTTGTTTTTCCACCGCCGGAAGGTCCTACAAGGGCTATGCTTTCGCCTTCTTTAATATCAAGGTTGATATGTGTAAGAACCGTCTTCTTCTCACTTTCATAGCTAAAGGAAACGTCGCAGAATTTGACCTCACCCCTAACGTTTGAAAGTGTTTTGGCATTTGGTGAATCAACGATTTCGGGTTCTGTTTTCATAATCTCATTAAATCTCTCAATGCCTGTCATACCTCTTTGAAATTGCTCGGCAAATTCAACTATTCTTCTGATAGATGTCAAAAGCGTGGATACAAACATTAGATAAGCGATGTAATCTGCAGGTGTTATTTTTCCGTCGAGCATAAAGAAGCCGCCAGCTGTTACAACAACGATATACATTATTCCATCAAACAATCTTGTTGATGATTGGAAGCCTGCCATAATATGATAGACGTGTTTTTTGATTGATAGGAATTTATTATTTCCTTGGTCAAATTTCCTTTGCTCTATTTTTTCATTAGCAAATGATTTTACAACTCGGATTCCAAGAAGACTATCTTCAATTTGCGAGTTTAATTCACCAACTTGTTTTCTTGATTCCTTAAAGCCTTGCTTCATTTTGCGGTTAAACAAGGTAAGTACAACAAGCATGGGAGGAATTACCGAGAAAATGATAAGCGTGAGCGGTACGCTCATTGTGCAGAGAATTATAAATGCGCAAACTATCTTAATTCCTGCTATAAAGAACTCCTCGGGGCAATGGTGAGCAAATTCGGTAACGTCAAAAAGGTCACTTGTGATTCTCGACATAAGAGAACCTATTTTTGCGTTATCGTAGTAAGAGAAGGAGAGTTTTTGAAGATGTGCAAAAAAGTCGTGTCGCATATCTGTTTCAATACGAGTTCCCATAATATGTCCGACTGATGCCATATAATAGTTTGCGGCAGTGTCAATTATTCGTAAAACAATATAAAGCGCGGCACACTTTATGATAAGCTCTGCTGTCAGTGACATTACTTCTGATGAAACCGCACCTGTTATTTCGCGAACGATCATAGGGAGCACTAATTCACAAACAGTGGTAAGGGAAGCGCAAAAAAGATCCATTAAAAGGATCCATTTATATTTTTTATAATAAGGTAAAAAATCTTTTAGTAGCTTCAGGGTATGCTTTTTTGTTTTCTTCATCAAATTTCTCCAAAATAACAATCTTAATACTTAAGAATTATAATATAAATAAGTTAGAAAGTCAAGGAGGAAAATTATAATATTTATTGCTATATTAATATGAATATGGTATAATTAGTGTGAGGTCAGCTGATCTTTGTGACTTGAAATATATTTTAACGAGGCATTATATGAAGATCAAAATTGTAGAAAAAAATTATGATGATGTCATTAATATAAAAAAGGGCAAACACAAAAGACCGATACGCCCATCTTTTTTCTGGAGATTTCTTATAAGAGTTCTCTCCATGTTTGCACTTATTCCACTTAAATTTAGTTCCCGCAAGATAGGAATGGAAAAGCTTTCAAAGAAAGAGCCTTGTCTTGTCTTAATGAATCATTCTTGCTTTAATGACTTTGAGGTCGCATCGGCGCTTCTTTTTCCAAGACCGTTTAATATTGTGACAACGTCGGACGGATTTGTTGGGAAGAATTGGCTTATGCGACAGATTGGTTGTATCCCAACACAAAAATTTGTCACAGATGTAACGCTTGTCCGTGATATTATATATACCGTGCGTACCTTAAAATCGTCAGTGCTTATGTACCCCGAGGCAAGCTATAGCTTTGACGGAACTGCGACGACCTTGCCCGACAGCCTTGGCGGGCTTGTAAAAATGCTTAAGGTCCCCGTAGTAATGATCAAAACCCAAGGCGCATTCTCAAGAAATCCTTTGTACAATAATTTGCAGGTGCGTAAAGTACCTGTGAGCGCTGATATGGAATACATTTTATCTCCCGAGGATATTTCCGAAAAGAGCGTTGAGGAGATAAATGAGATAATAAGAGAACAGTTTACATTTGATTCTTTCCGTTGGCAGCAGGAAAATAGGGTATGCATAGATGAGAATTTTCGCGCGGATTCACTAAACAGAGTTCTTTATAAATGTCCTAACTGTAATTTCGAGGGTAAAACAGTAGGAAAGGGAATACACCTTACCTGCACGGCTTGTAATAAAAAATACGAGCTTGATAAATTTGGTTTTATGAAGGCTCTTGAAGGCAAAACCGAATTTGAGCATATTCCGGATTGGTATGCATGGGAAAGGGAATGTGTTAAAAATGAGATTTTAGACGACAAATATATGCTCGACATTAACGTTGATATATATATGCTTGTTGATACCAAATGCATATATAAGGTTGGAGACGGCAGACTTGTACATAATGCGGACGGATTTAAGCTTGTAGGATGTGACGGAAAACTTGAGTACACACAAAAGCCAAAGGCTTCATACAGCTTGTATTCGGATTATTATTGGTATGAGGTAGGAGATATGATCTGTATTGGCAACAAGGATGTTTTGTTTTATTGTTTCCCCAAGGGAGATGAGGATATTGTTGCAAAAACAAGGCTCGCAACAGAGGAGCTATATAAAATAAGTGTTTCTCAAAAATAATATTTAAAAAGGTTGAAGCCTCCTTTAAGGAGGCTTCTTTTTTGGTGAAAAGAATATATTAAAAGTTAGTTGTTAGAATTAATAAGGTCGGACATAGAATATAATCCGGATGTTTTATTTGACATAAAGGCTGCAGCTTTCAATGCACCCGTTGCAAATATCTCGCGTGAGGTTGCAGAGTGGGAAAGGGTAATGATCTCATTGTTTCCCGCAAAGATAACGTCGTGCTCACCGACTATCGTGCCGCCTCGTACTGCGTGAATTCCTATTTCAGACTGCTTGCGTTTTTCTCTTGCAAGATGGCGGTCATATACGAATTCTGTATCATCTGCACGAGCGTCTTTAAGGGATTCGGCGATCATCATTGCAGTTCCGCTTGGCGCATCAAGCTTTTTATTGTGATGCTTTTCTATGATCTCTATATCAAAGTCATATCCAAGAGTTAAGGAAACTTTGCGGCACATATCTATCAGAAGATTAATGCCAATGGACATATTTCGTGAGAAGAATATTCCGATATCTTTAGATGCTGATGCCATCAGCTCCAGTTCTTCATCGGTATGGCCCGTTGTAGCAACGACGAGAGGTGTAGTATGTTTTTTTGCATAGTCAATAAGTGAGGGGAGCGCACTGTGATGTGAGAAATCTACTATTACGTCAGCTTTTCCCGGGAAATCATTTATTGAATTATAAACCGGAAAAGAGCATACAGAACCAAGGGAAGAAGCATTTATATCAACGCCTGCCACTATTCTGTATTCAGAAGAATTTTCAACAGCCTCGGTAACAGCCTTTCCCATTCTTCCGCCGCATCCGCAAAGAATAATATTATTCATTTTCCTTACCTTTCTTTATGTTCCTGAATGATCATCTGATTCTCAAAGAACGCCCACAGATTTCATTGCATTAATAAGCTTTTCTTTGTTAGCGTCTTCCATTTCGCAAAGGGGAAGTCTCATTTCTTCACCGCAATACCCGAGAAGTGCCATGGCGGTCTTTACGGGAACTGGATTTACTTCACAGAAGAGAGCGTTGATAAACTTGAGATATTTAAGCTGCATTGCAGCGGCATCCGTAAAGTTATTATCGAGGCAGAGCTTGCACAGCTCGTGTGTTTCAGCAGGGAGTACGTTTGAAAGAACAGATATAACACCCTTTCCTCCAAGTGACATAATGGGAACTATCTGATCATCGTTACCCGAATAAATATCAAAATAGTCACCGCATTCTGCAATAAGCTCGGCTATCGTACTAATGTTTCCCGATGCTTCCTTAACGGCAACGATCCTTTCGTGCTTTGCAAGCTCCTTATAAACGGGCATGGAGATATTACAGCCCGTTCTTGAGGGAACGTTGTAAAGAATGATGGGCTTGTTTGTTTTATCAGCTGTCTCAAGGAAATTCTTTATAAGACCCTTGGGTGTTGCTTTGTTATAGTATGGGGTTACAAGAAGGAGTGCATCTGCACCTGCCTCGCATGCATATTGAGAAAGCTCGATTCCGTAGGCTGTGTCGTTCGAGCCTGTTCCTGTGATAACGGGAACTCTTCCGTCAACCTTTTTCACAACAAAATCTATGCACTGGCAGTGCTCCTCGTGTGTAAGGGTTGCCGCTTCTCCAGTTGTTCCTGCAACAACGATGGCGTCAATGCTTTTGCTTATCTGATCCTCAATGATCCTACCAAACGAATCGTAATCTACTGCTCCGTTCTTAAAAGGTGTTATAATGGCGGTTGCCGCACCTGTGAAAATTGATTTTTTGAACTTACTCATAACAAATTGTCCTTTCATGAAAATTAAAAGCACATATAAAAAGAAAAAACTGGTTGAAAACCAGCTGTAATTGTGATATAATATAGCTATGCAAAGCAAGACTAATTATGAACAATAACAGATAGCTCTCCATCGTTTGTACTGATGACAACTCACAAGCTATTGACCTGTGAGCCAGCACATATCGCAACCGTTCGCGCTATGACTTCGGCATCTTACACTCGAACAGAGGACTCAAGCGGGAACGGTATCCTCGTCCTAAGTCGGTTGCAAAATGCACCTCTATCATTATTATATGTTTTATACGTCTATAATAGCATACCTTTATCTATATGTCAATATAAATTTACAAATTTTACTTAAAAAAGGAACGCTCCGTGATTATTGTAAACAACAAACCTAAAACAGAACTTAAAACCTCGGATTTTTATTATGATCTGCCTGAAGAGCTCATTGCCCAGCATCCTTCGGCGATAAGGGATGCTTCCCGCTTGCTTGTACTTCATAGGGAGAGTGGAGAGCTTGAACACAAAATCTTTTCGGATATTATTGACTATCTTAATGAGGGGGATGTTCTTGTCGTCAACGACTCCAAGGTCATACCTGCCCGTCTTTACGGAAACAAGCAGGGCAAGCCTGAATCTCCCGTTGAACTTCTTTTGCTCAAGCAAAAAAGCCTTGATATATGGGAAACTCTTGTAAAACCCGGCAAGCGAGCTAAAGTCGGCTCTGTTATTGAATTTGGAGACGGTATGCTCGTCGGAGAGATCATCGAGGTTCTTGAGACGGGCAATAGAATAATCAAATTCGATTATGACAGAGAAAAATATAATAATATTTACGATATATTACATCAGATAGGACTTATGCCTCTGCCGCCTTATATCAAGGAGAAATGCGCGGACAACTCACGTTATCAGACAGTTTATGCAAGAGAAGAAGGGTCGGCTGCCGCACCTACCGCAGGACTTCACTTTACGCCGGAGCTGCTGGAGCGAATTAAGGCAAAGGGGGTCGCTATTGCTCCTGTAATGCTTCACGTTGGGCTTGGAACGTTCAGACCCGTAAAGGTTGACAGAATTGATGAGCACGTTATGCATACTGAATTTTTCAGTGTGTCAAAGGAAAGCGCAGATATCATCAACCAAAGACGAAAGGCAGGGGGAAGGGTAATTTGTGTTGGAACGACCTCTTGTAGAACTATTGAGAGTGCATCGGAGGAGGACGGAACTGTTAAGGCAATGTCTGCGGATACGGGAATATTTATTTATCCCGGATATAAATTCAAAACGGTGGATGCTCTTATTACTAATTTCCACCTGCCCGAAAGCACGCTTCTTATGCTTATATCGGCATTTTATAACAGAGACGGTATTATGAAAGCGTATAAGACGGCGGTTGATGATAAATACAGATTCTTCTCATTTGGAGATGCGATGTTTATAGAATAAAACAAGTGTACTTGTAAGGATGTCTTAGGACTTCCTTACAAGTATTATATTTTTGATTTTTTTTAATATTCTCTTGACAAACGGGAAAATATATGATAGTATTATTAGGTAGACCTCTCCTTTGTGGAAAGTTTGAAAGAGAGTCGGAGCCTTGGGCTGAAAGCTTCGATAAAACGAGTAGTAGGAAGAGCAACACTACACATTCGGTAAAAAGTAAATAGCTAAAGTGGATATACTTCGGTATATCAATGTGGGTGGCACCGCGGGTTTTACTCGTCCCTCGAAATTTCAGTTTGGATTGAAATTTTGAAGGGCGTTTTTTGTTTGTAAAAAAATTTTGGTTAAATATATTTTAGGAGGCAAGATATGAATTGCTACAGAACACATACGTGTGGAGAACTTAATAAAGAACACGTAGGACAGAAAGTTAGAATTGCAGGTTGGGTCGATACTATCCGTGACCATGGCGGAGTTATTTTCGTTGACCTTCGTGATCATTACGGAGTTACACAGGTAGTTATCAATGACGAGAGTCTTATCAAGGGAATTGGAAAAGAGTTTGTTGTCTCGGTAAGCGGTAACGTTCAGCTCCGTGATGCTGAAACTGTAAATGCAAAAATTGCAACAGGTGAGATCGAGCTTAAGGCAGAGAGCGTAACTGTGCTTGGAGAGGCTCTCAAGCAGCTTCCTTTTGAGATCAGCGAGTCTACAAAGACAAAGGAAGACATCCGTCTTAAGTACCGTTTCCTCGACCTCAGAAATCCTGCTGTTCATAATAATATCTTACTCCGTTCGAGAATTACAAGTTATTTGCGTAAGAAGATGGAGGATCTCGGCTTTGTTGAGATCCAGACTCCTATTCTTACCGCTTCTTCTCCCGAGGGCGCGCGTGACTATCTTGTTCCCAGCCGTAAGCATCAGGGAATGTTCTATGCGCTTCCTCAGGCTCCTCAGCAGTTCAAGCAGTTGCTCATGACATCGGGATTTGATAAATACTTCCAGATCGCACCTTGCTTCCGTGATGAGGATGCAAGAGCAGACCGTTCTCCCGGAGAATTCTATCAGCTTGACTTTGAGATGGCGTTTGCCACTCAGGAGGATGTATTTGAGGTAGCTGAAACCGTTATTTCCAATACCTTTAAGCAGTTTACGGATAAGGCGGTATCTCCTGCGCCCTTCCGCCGCATAACCTTTGCGGATGCTATGCTTAAGTACGGTACCGATAAGCCCGACCTTCGTAACCCTCTCCTTATACAGGACCTTACCGATTTCTTTGCAAAGCACGAGTTTCTTAATATCAACGGCAGAACCGTTCCCTTTAAGAACAAGCTGGTTCGCGGTATCGTTGCCAATTATCTGGTCAAAAAGGACGGAGAGGGCGACGGAAAGAAGGCCTTTGAAAAGGCGATCGACACCTATTCCAGAAGCATCGGCATGAAGTTCGGATGCGGATATATCACCCTTGACGGCGGAGAATTCAAGGGTCCCATCGCAAAATTCCTTACTCCCGAGCAGAAAGCGGAGCTTTGCGAACTTTGCGGCATCAAGGAAGGCGACTCCCTGTTCTTCATCAGCGACGGAGCTTCCGTTATCAATAAACTTGCAGGCGAAATGAGGACCTGGATAGCAAACGAGCTT
>JAZSIV010000142.1:0-7351 GCA_045533995.1 Eubacteriales bacterium | reverse complement strand
AAGCGATTTGGCGAACAACTTCACTACGAGCGAGAGCGAATAACTTCACCAAACATCAAAAAGGAGAAATCCTATGAAAGATTCAGAACTTCGTACAAGAGCCAAAGCTTTGGCTTTACATATAATTGCCGTCTGCGATGAAGTAGATACTCGCAAGGGCAGAGGTGTGCTTGTCAACCAAATTGTAAGGAGTGCGACCTCTATTGGTGCTAACATACATGAGGCAAACTATGCGGTAAGTAAGGCAGATTTTATAAACAAATTTCATATTGCTTTGAAAGAGTGTGGCGAGACAGAATATTGGATTGAAATGCTCGTTGGTTCAAATGCGGTTAGTGAAGAAATATCCAAAGAACTTTTGAAAAATAGCATTGATATTATAAGTATGCTTGTGAAGTCTATCACCACCGCAAAGGAAAACGGTTAAGGACAAATGTTACTTTTGAGCAAAACTCGAAAATACAGTTTACAGCAGTTTAGTATAACATTTCAAAAGGTGCAGCAAATGAAAAAAGCTAAAAAGAAACTTAAAGAAGCGTTTTTCGAAGGAATGCTTGAAATCGTATTGACCTTAATATTCTTTGGCATAGGTGCTCTTATTGTCAGCGCGTTCGGCGTTGAATTGGACTCGCCAAACATTGATTTTGATTTGATTGTTTTGCTCGGTATTATTGTTCCTGTTGTTGTTTTTGGACTTGTATGCGCATTAGTTCAATGGTTCAAGAAAAAAAATAAAAGGCAAACAAAAATAAAAATATACCTTTTGATCTTATGACCCACATCGAAAGCGTTGTTTGTCTTGAAAGGAGAAAAACGCGATGAATAAAAGATCCATTATGCCGCGGGCAATGAAGAAAAGAAAATTTTACTGTTCCTGTTGCGGAGAAAAGCTGATACCGTGTCCAAAAACGAGAATCGTAAAGCGCGGTGATCCCGACTATAAAGAACACAGCTATTTCGGTCGAGGTATGCATCTGATCGGCGATATCGAACTGACGGAATATGATTTTAAATGCCTGTCCTGTGAAAAAATTATCTCTTATGACGAGCAATGCGTGATTAAGGAAATTCAAAAACATTTCGGCGTACATACTCTCTCGCAGGACAACATAAGCAAGAATTACGAGAAAGCAAACGCCGCTTTGAAGAAAAAAGAAAAAATCGGATCCATCATTAGCAAATTGTTTGGAACTGTAGTGCTTATTTTGGTAATCTATTATTGGCTCAAGTCGGGGAATTTTTCATTTAAATTTTATTTTTGAAATATACCTTTTGTACTCTTGACCCACTTCGAGAGTGTTGTGTGTCTGACAAAATAGTTTAGTATATATTACTTAATCATCGAGAGCAAGACGATAAAAAGAAATTTTACATTTTTAAATTGAGGATGAGATTATGAAATTACTACTCAATGCTTTAACAAAATTTATAGCGGGATTTATTTTGATAGCCGCGCTTCTGTTTCTTCCCGCAGGAACGTTTGATTATTTTGGCGGCTGGCTTTTTATCGCGCTCTTATTTATCCCCGTTTTTATTATGGGTGTAGTCCTCTTTCTCAAAGCTCCGAAGCTGCTTGAAAGAAGACTTTCAAACAAGGAAAAGGAAAAAACTCAGCAGGGTGTTATCAAGCTCTCGGGACTCATCTTTCTTACAGGCTTTGTATTACCCTCCCTTGACTTCAGATTTTCTTGGTCGCGTGTTCCCCTCTGGCTTGTCATCACCTCGTCGGTTTTATTCTTGATAGGATACGTTATCTTTTGCGAGGTCATGCGCGAGAATGAGTATCTGTCGCGCACTGTAGAGGTACAGGACGGACAAAAGGTCATATCAACAGGACTTTACGGCATCGTGCGACACCCAATGTATTTTGCAACTCTATTTATGTTTATCCCGATCCCCCTGATCCTCGGATCGTTTTGGGGACTTATTCCCTTTGCATTCTACCCTGCCGTGATCGCCGTCCGCATACTTAACGAGGAAAAGGTCTTAACGGGAGAGCTTGACGGCTATGAGGAATATAAATCAAAGGTAAAATACAGACTTATTCCGTTTGTTTGGTAAAATCTTATTGAAATTGTAATTATATACCAAGAAAGGTATTTCTTCTTATATGGAATCATTTATTTTTGCGGTCAATGCTGTTTTGCCGATTGTTATTATTGTGGCTATCGGGTATGGCATAAAGAGGATGGGAATTATAAACGAATCGGTGGCAAAGACGCTTAACAAGCTTGTTTTCAAGCTTCTTTTGCCCTGTACATTATTTCTCAATATTTATAAGATCGAAAGCCTTGCTGCACTGGATTTTGGCTATATAGCCTATTCAGTTATAGCCACCCTTATCGTCTTTTTGGCAGCAATACCCATAGTAATGCTTGCCTTCAAGGACAATTCCCAGCGCGGAGTTATTATTCAAGCGGCTTTTCGATCGAACTATGCACTCATAGGCATACCGCTTGCAACCTCGCTTTTCGGTGAGGAGGGTGGTATGATAGCCACACTTCTTTCGGCTTTTTCTATTCCACTCTTTAATATTCTTGCGGTTATCTGTCTTACGGTGTTTGGCGGAACGGACAAGATAAGTGTCAAAAAAATATTGCTTGGAATTGTTAAAAACCCCCTTATCCAGAGCATTGCGATTGGCTGCGTCTGCCTCGGGATACGCGCCCTCTTTGAAAAATATGGAGTTGCATTCAGACTAAGCGACCTCACCCCCATATATTCGGTTATCGACCAGCTTGCAAAGACCGCGACGCCGATAGCACTCCTTGTGCTTGGTGTTCAGTTTGAATTTTCTGCCGTCCCAACATTAAAAAAGCAGATAATTCTCGGAACGGCTCTTCGAACGGTCATTATTCCCGCCATTGCTATCAGTATAGCATATTTTATGGATTGCTTTAACGGTGCACATTTTGCAGCCTTTGTTGCCCTCTTTGGCACTCCCGTTGCCGTATCAAGCGTCCCAATGGCGCAGGAGATGGGCGGTGACTCAACTCTTGCAGGTCAGCTCGTGGTATTTACCACCATCGTCTCGGGCTTTACCATATTCCTCATATCCTTTATCTTAAAGGCTATCGGGATATTCTCATAAATCATTTATAAAGGAAGTGTCTATGAAAAGGACTATACTCAAAAAGCTTCCCCAGAGCTTGCCCCATCATATTGAGCTGTTCATTTCAGATTCCGACGTCTACGACAGCTCCTGCTCGCCCGAAGCAAAAGTTTACTTCATTGACAAGAACGGCGGTTATTACTTAAAAAGGGGTGCGAAAAATACGCTTCAAAAGGAAGCCGAAATGACCCGATATTTTCACGCCAAGGGGCTTGGAGCAGAGGTTCTTGATTATCAGACAGACACCTCTTACGATTGGCTTCTGACGGCAAAAATTACGGGTGAGGATTGTACTCATCCCGATTATCTTTCCGACACGAAACGTCTTTGCGACACGATAGCCATAGAGCTCAGAAAGCTGCACGAGCTTGATTTTTGTGACTGTCCCGTTCAGAACAGAATGAAAGATTATCTGGCGCTTGCAGAAAATAATTATCAAAGCGGAAGCTACGATAAGAGCACCTTCCCCGACAGCTTTGGTTACCGCTCGGCAGAGGAAGCGTATTCCGTGCTGAATGAGGGAAAGAATAATTTTAAGTCAGACGTTCTTATCCACGGTGACTATTGTCTGCCAAATATAATGCTTGATAATTGGAAGCTCTCGGCATTTATTGATCTTGGAGGCGGCGGAGTTGGTGACAGACATGTTGATCTCTTTTGGGGAAGCTGGACCTTGTGGTTCAACCTAAAAACTCACAAATATCACGACCGATTTCTTGACGCATACGGGCGCGATAAGATAGACAAAGATATGCTTCGTGTAGTTGCCGCGGCAGAGGTCTTCGGATAAAAAGCAAAAAGGATTTAATATTATGATCACCATAAAAAAATTTACTTTCTTACCACAAGAGGCCCTTGATATCAGAATAACGGTATTCGTAAAAGAACAGGGCTTTGTAGACGAGGTTGACGATATCGACCGTTCGGCAATACACCTCGTAATGCTTGATGATGAGTTGCCAGTGGCGACCTGCAGACTGTTTAAGGCGGCTGACAGTAACGATTATATTCTCGGACGTCTTGCGGTTTTACGAGAATACAGAGGTCGCGGATTTGGCAAAATAATGCTTCGTGAGGCTGAAAAGCAAGCGCGACAGCTTTTGGCACAAAGGCTTACACTACACTCTCAATATACCGCAAAGGACTTTTATGAAAAGTGTGGATATACGGCTTGCTCGGAGATAGAATACGAGCAAAATTCCCCTCACATCTGGATGGTAAAAGAGCTTGGCTGAACAATGAAAATTTTTTAGGAATTTAATATACATATTTAAAAAATTCCAAAACAAAATATATTTTTATTAAATACAAACTTGGAGGAACTTATGTACAAATTAGGAATTGATCTTGGCGGAACAAACATTGCGGCGGGCATCGTAAACGATAAATATGAGATAGTTAAAAAGATGAGCACTCCGACTCTCGCTCACAGAAGCGCAGTTGAAATTATTGACGATATGGCAGCCCTTTGCAAAAAGCTTTGCTCTGCGGCGGGCATATCTATTGACGAGCTTGACTCGATAGGAATAGCATCTCCGGGTCTTGCAAATTACGAAACGGGTGTTATCGAATATGCAAACAATCTTCCGTTCAATAATCTCCCCATCGTAAAAATGCTCTCGGAAAGACTTGGTCATTCGAAAATATCTATTGCAAACGATGCAAATGCGGCGGCCCTCGGAGAGGCAACGGCAGGAGCGGCTAAGGGTACTTCCACAAGTGTTATGATAACCCTCGGAACAGGTGTCGGCGGCGGCATAATTATTAACGGCAAAATATATTCAGGATTTAATTTTGCAGGCGGTGAGCTCGGGCATATAGTTATAGAGGCAGGCGGAAGGCCTTGCACCTGCGGCAGATGCGGCTGTTGGGAATCTTACTCGTCGGCAACGGCGCTCATCAATATGACAAAAGAAAAGATCGAGGAGTGCAAGAAGGAAGGAAGATACACTAAAATGGCAGAGGCTGAACGTGTAAACGGCAGACTTGCGTGCGACTGTATGAGAGAGGGAGACGAGGCAGCAAAGGAAGTCTACGATAAGTACGTTTCATATCTCGCAACAGGCCTTACGAATATTATAAACATCTTCCAGCCCGAGGTGATCTCTCTCGGCGGCGGTGTTTCGGGTGAGGGGCAGTCGCTTATAGACAGTCTTCTTCCCCAGGTACGCGCAGAACAGTACGGCGGTGTTCGTGAAAATCAGACCGATATCCGAATCGCAAAGCTTGGAAATGACGCGGGAATAATCGGAGCAGCAGCTCTTTAATAAAAAAGGCTGACCTTGTAAACAGGTCAGCCTTTTTTTATTAAATATTATTTCATACGCGATAGCTTGGCAGTATTTGCAATAACGATCAAAGTCATCTCTTTTTCCAAGGGAACAGAAGGATCGATAGAAACGCTGACGTTTTCCCCTTTACGGATCGCAACTATGTTGAATCCGTATTTTTTGCGCAGATTCAGCTCAATAAGATTATTGCCGACCCACTCATCCTTTACGTCTATCTCTATAAGAGATGCGTTTTTGGATAAGGAAAGCATATCAATAAAGCCCGAGCTTAACATATTTTTAGCCAATCGAATGCCAGATTCGTTCTCAGGAAATACAACTTGATCCGCACCCACGCGAAGCAATATCTTCTGATGCATTTCGTTTGCGCATTTTGCCACGACCGTTTTAACGCCAACCTCCTTGCAAAGAGTAACAGCCATAACGCTTGCCTCAAGATTGCTAGCCATACATACTATAACCGTATCAATATCACCTATTCCGAGACGGTTGATGACCTCTATATCGGTAACGTCCGCACATTTGCAAATAGGCAAAAACGCCGCGGCATCGTTTACAATATCCTGATCGGTGTCTACCGCTATAACCTCCATGCCGTTCTCCACAAGCTCTCTTGCAACGGCTGTGCCATATCTTCCAAGACCGAAAACGGCGTATGTTTTCTTTTTTCTCATATATGATCTCCTTTATCCTATACTGATATCTTCCACAGGCTCTGAAATAACGTTTTGATTTTCTCCCTTTTTACCCAAAGCAACAGCAAGGGAGATAGGACCTACTCTGCCAAAATACATCGTAGCAATAATAACTATTCTTCCAAAGGTATTTAATGCAGGCGTCAGATTACGCGATAATCCTACCGTCGCCGTTGCGCTTACCGATTCGTATATAACGTCAACAACAGGCAAAGAGGTAGCCGCCGCCAATAAAACTATTGATAAGAACAAAATGACAACGAACATTCCAACCACCGCCACTGCTTTGCGAATTGAATCACCCGAAATCGTACGGCTGAACAGCGTTGCTTGCTTCTTGTTTCTGATCGTAGCAAATGCGGAACACAACAACACCGCGATCGTCACCGTTTTAACGCCGCCCGCAGTGCCCACAGGAGAGCCGCCAATAAACATCAGCACAAGTGAAACTACCGTACCTGCCGACGTAAGATCTTCCTGCGGAAGCGAGGCAAATCCCGCTGTTCTTGTAGTTATTGATTGAAAGAAAGACACCTGTATCTTGTCGAACAGCGACATATCCGCTATCGTCTTCGGATTGTTATATTCAAATATAAATATGAGCAACGCACCAAATATGATAAGGCAAAGGGTCGCTACAATAACGATTTTTGTGTGCAGAGTTAAATGCCTAAAAATTCGTTTGTTTTTATTGGTCCGCTCCTTAAATACCCTGAGAACGTCCCACCAAACAACATATCCAATACCGCCAATAACTATTAAAAATGAAGTAACGATATTGACAAGAGGATGGGTAGCATAATCGCAAAGGCTTCTCTCTCCAATAATGTCAATTCCTGCATTACAAAAGGCTGAAACGGAGTTAAATACGGATATCCATATTCCGCGAGCCCCAAACTGCGGAACAAAGACAAGCATATATAAAAGTGCTCCGCCCCCCTCTATTATAAGTGTTCCAAACAAAACGTTCCTTATAAACTTTGCAAGTCCCGACATTGTATTGAGATTAAAGGCATCCTGAATAAGCAGCCTATCGCCTATTCCCATCTTCTTATTGAGCATAAGCATAAATCCCGACATTATGGTAATAACCCCGAGTCCGCCTATTTGAATTAATATTAAGATCACGACCTGACCGAAAATACTCCAGGTCGAAAACGTCGGGACGGTCACAAGACCCGTCACACAGGTAGCCGTCGTAGCAGTAAACAGAGCATCGACGTAAGGAACACTTTTTCCATCAGCAGAGCTTA
>JAZSIV010000065.1:0-2545 GCA_045533995.1 Eubacteriales bacterium | reverse complement strand
AGCTGCAAAAAGAAGAACGAGTGTTTTGTTGTGGACGGCAACTTCCCGACGGCGCTTCTTGTTTGTGGACTTGTCCCAAATGCACTTGACGGCAGAAAGTGGATGTATATCCCCTCCACTGCTGCCGATTGCTGCGAGGATACAGCCGCCGTCGAAGCTTTTGATGCGACCTTTGCACCCAAAGAAAAGAAGTGGATGCCGAGCCAGGAGGAGTTCTATATCTATAGTCATTCATCGGTAGTAAGGTAAACGTAAAAGCCGCTGAGGTTAAATTCCTCAGCGGCTTTTTTATAGTTCTCTAATCTTTTCTTCAATCTGTCGTATAACCTTAATGAAAACCCCGTCATCTTGTCCCGTTGGATCGAGAAGCCCCCAGTTATCGTCAAATGCTCTGCCGATGAAGGGACAGCCAACCTCACAACCCATTGATATGGCGATATCGGGTGTTGGAATTTCATCGACGGTTTTGCTGTACTGTGTCAGCTCCATATCGATGCCGTACAGCTTTTTCACAAGCCGAACAGCGTCCTGATTTATCTGAGGTTTGGTTTCGGTTCCCGCTGAATAAAAGTCAAACTCATTGCCACGCAGGTGTTTGCCCAGTGCCTCGGCAATCTGGCTACGGCAGGAGTTATGTACGCAAATGAACGCTATTTTCTTTTTCATTTGAAAGGACACCTTTCACCGATACATTGATTGTTTTGTGCGGAGTGGATACATTTGACCTTGTCAAGCTCCATTTCCACGCCGAGATGTATTCGCGCAAACTCAACCGCTTTGATTATCGCAAGATAGGAATCGCGCTTACAGCAACGAGGTCCGCCGATTTCTCCGATTGCGCTGAGTGCGGAAGACGTCATCTTATTGGATAGTCCCCATACTTCACTTGCAAGGGGTGTTGAACCGGTAACAATAGAAACAAACATTCCGGCGCTGATTCCTGCACCGCAAGCGCCCCAAAAACCGCAAGCACCACCCGGAACCTTTTTACCACGGGATTGCATCTCTATCAGTGCGCTTGGAAGGTCGATATTACCGCCTGCGTTCTTATATGCCGTAAGAAGTGCAGAACCGACAAGCACGTGATGCTCGGGTCCATGCATATGGCAAAATGGCAAATCCATTAGTTTTTGGATAATTTCTATCGGGTTCTTTGAAGTTTCGGCAAGGCAGACGGAGATAATACTGTCCATCCCCTTGGTATGACATTCGTTGCACACGAAATGACCGTTCTCGCAAGAGGTCTTGCTGTTTTCTTTTTTGTGACAAATGGCACATTCCATTTGTTTTTCGTTTGCTGAATAGTTAAGCGGAGCACCGCAGATAAGGCATTCGTCTTTCATAAATCTATTCCTTTGAATCGGGGTTTCGGTTTTATTTATATTGATATTATAACATTCCTCACACTATTTTTCAATTGCCTTTTTCTTTGTCTACTGCGGGGCAAAATTTGTTCACCTTGAGATTGAAATTCTTTTTTGATATAATTATAAAAAGATCACTTGACAAATGAAAATTTCGTAGTATACTGTAACGATTTAACGATGTTAAATGGTCGGTTAGGGAGATCATTTTTAGGAGATAAACAAATGCACGATTTTAGGTACGTAACAAAAAACGAAGCAAAGCCAATAAAGGAAGAATTGTATCAAATCCTTTATGAAGTTCAAAACCTTGTGAGAGATCATTTTACTTTCAGCTTCACAACAGTTGGTAGTTCAAGCCGTAATATGATTACCTACGACACGAAGTCAAATATCGGTTTTGACTTTGATATCAACATTGAGGTGAATGATGACGAGGAAAATTTCGAGCCGAAAGAAATAAGAGAAAAAATCCGGAATGCTATCAACCGCGTAGCACCACGTTATGGTTATAAAACCTGCGAGGATTCAACTCGAGTACTTACTATTAAGAAAGTAAACACTTTCACCTGTCGCATTATTCATAGTTGCGATTTTGCAATAGTTTATAATTGTAAAGACGGCAGGCAACAGTACATTCGGTTCAACAAAGACAACAATTATTATTCGTGGGAATACCAAGGCAAAGGATTTGTTGGCTTAGAGAAGAAAATTGACTGGCTGAAAAAAGAAGATTTATGGGGCGAACTACTCGATTACTACCTTTACAAGAAAAACACAAATGATAATCCCGACAAGCATTCCCGTTCTATTTTTGCTGAGTCCATAAACGAAATGTGCCAGAAAAACGGTTATCGAAAATAGTTCCGAAAGGCCTTGACTTTTGGAGTGGACAGAGTTACCATACAGACGACAAAAAACACCTCGGATGCGGCGAGAGCTGCATTCGGGGTGTTTTGCTTGACCACAGTTTATCCCACAGCCACGCACGGAGCACACGGAAACAGTGGAGGTAAGAGCGCCGGGAAGGATGTATTTGGGAGCGGAAAGGGGCGGAAATGGTTAGAAATAAGCGGAAACAGGTACTCTGGATTTCTTTGGGACAGTGTCGAAAAATGGCGAATTATGACGAGTTCGAGTTTAGGAGAAAGCCCTTATTTTATGCGAAGTTCCAGCATTTG
>JAZSIV010000078.1:0-13943 GCA_045533995.1 Eubacteriales bacterium | reverse complement strand
GTATAAATTCTGTTGATCTGTTTACCTTTAGGTGTTTTTGTGATATAATTTTTAAGAAAAGCAAATTTGTTTTTGAAATCAACATTTTTAATATTTTGTGTTGTTCATTTGACCTTCCTAAAATGATACAATGTAATCACAAAATTAAAAAGGAGGTTCTAAAATGAACACAGATAAAATTTACGCAGAATCTATAGCAAAGGAATATGCCCCCAAGGAACATTCTAAAATCGTTGCCCTTCGCAAGCTTGATGCAAAGGCAAAACGTCCCGCAAATATTTTCGCATATACCTTTGGAGTAATTTCCGCGCTTGTTGCGGGTACGGGAATGTGCCTCTCAATGCAGGTTATCGGAGGTACTCTTCCTCTTACAATTTTCGGGATCGTGATCGGTATTATAGGTTTTACATGCACGGGAATCAACTATCCAATTTACAGGAAAATACTTGAAAATGGAAAGAAAAAATATGCTTATGAGATCGTGGAACTCGCAAGAGAGATCAGCGAGGGCAAATAAAACTTTAGGAGGGATCGTCTTATGAATAAGAACGAAAGTAAATATTTCAATACGGCGATCAAAATGGATGAAGCGCTCTTGTCGCTTCTTGAAAAGAAGGATTTTTCTTATATCACGATAAAAGAAATATGTGACGTTGCAGGGGTCAATCGCTCTACATTCTATCTACATTATGAAAATACCTATGATTTGTTAGAGGAAACAACACAGTATATTCTTAACAAACATTTTTCTTATTATAATGTTGATAAAAATGACATTGTTCTCAGATTGGAGAGCTGTGATCGAAAGGGACTTATATTCATAACGCACGAATATCTGACACCGTATTTGACTTTTATCAAAGAAAACAGCCGTATTTTTAAGCTTGCTATTAAGCAGTTCCACGTAATGAATATGGAGAAAGTGTACGGAAAAATGTTCAAGTACATCTTTGATCCGATCCTCACACGGTTCAATGTTCCCGAAAAAGAGCGTTTCTACGTGATAAAATTCTATTTGACCGGAGTCTTTGCCATCGTTATGGAATGGCTTGATAAGGATTGCCAAGATGATATAGACTTTATTATAAAGGTCATAGATGAATGCGTTATGGGAGAGCGGGAAATAAATGGATAAAATTCTTAAATTATCATTTTATAGTTTGCTTTTTAATACTGCTTTCAGTGCATACTATATCACATTTGGAGTAGTTACGCACTCTTGGTGGATGTTTACCGTAGGCATATATTATGCAATTTTGAGTGTTGTTCGTTTTGCAGTGCTTCGGATCAAGAAAAATGATAACTTTGCAAGAAATATTGCCGGTATAATGCTGATGTTTCTCTCTTTTCCGCTTGTGGGAACAGTTATTCTTTCAGTAATTCGTGATAGAGGGATTATTCTTCACGAGATAGTTATGATCACTATGGCGGTGTATGCTTTTACAAAAATAACTCTTGCAACAATTAATTTAATCAAATCATTCAAAAGCTCGTCGTCAAAGCTTATTACTTTGCGAAATATTTCCTTTGCCGATGCTTTTGTTTCGATATTCTCTCTGCAAAGATCGATGCTTGTCTCTTTTGAAGGAATGTCAGAAATAGAGATAAGAATTATGAATGTTGCACTTGGCTCTGCTGTCTGTATCATTGTGTTTTTTCTTGGCTTAAATCTTGTGCGCAACAAAAACGTGATTGAACGCAAATGATATGTCGTCAAAATTTTTTTGGAAAGCATATGATTTAGATCTTGTCGCGAATTTAATGCTATATTTTATATGACAAAGGCTCTGCTATGCAGGGCTTTTTTGTCGTCCTATTTACTTTAAGACAAATTTATGTTATAATTTAACTGTTAAATAAAAACAAAGCTTGCAGAGGTGATAGATTGAATCCGTCAACATACATACCGATAGTCGCTCTGTGGATTATTATATTTATTGTGTTTCGTAATCAACGAAGAGCAGCAATTATAAGAAAGATAGTTAAAAGTAGAAAATTGGGAGGTCATACCGAAATGAAAGAACTTGCAGCAAGATTTATTGATAAAGAATGTGTCATTTATTCTTTTGATGGAAATCGCCAGTATGAAGGGGTAGTAAAAGAAGTAACCGATGGGGCGATTCTTGTGGAAAAGGAAGGCAAGATGGAAGCACTTAATCTTGATTTTGTTATGCGCATCAGAGAATATCCAAGGAATAAGAACGGAAAGAAGAAATCCGTTATACTTGATTGACATATTTGAATTTTAAGAGGGAAGTGACCGTATGAAGAAAATTATTGTTTTTATTGTTACATTGATGCTTTTAATGAGTTTAACGGCTTGCGGTAATATATACAAAGGACCGTTATCTTGCATTTCATATATTGGTACAGACGGACAGGTCATTTCTTTGATGGAAATGACAGAAGATGTTCACAAAGAAATACTGTCTTTGTTAAACAATGGCGGATGGATTGATGATGTAACTAATTGTGGTTATGATTATGAATTTGATGTAGATGATACCACTATTCGTTACCATTCGGAATGCGGAACATTTATTGATATGGCAAATGAGTGTTCTTTAACACTTGCTGAAGAGGATAGAATAACAGTAAATAGACTTTTAGGAGTAATTGAATAAGTTCCAATTTGACAGAGGAGTGTGATAGTATGTTCGATGTTTGGATAGGCAATATAGAACTTACAACATTAGTTTTGATTTTTTCTGTTGTTGTTCTTTTTCCGATTCAACTTTTGCTTTGCTTCAAGGTGAAGAGAATAGTAATTCGATTGTTGCCGGTCATCGTGCTTTTTATACCAACAGTCATTTTTGCCGTTAGATCTGTTATAGTTACGGGTTGGGATGCTCTTGGCTATATATTCCTTACGATTTTCACAGGATTTATGCTTCTCGTATGCGGTATAGGTTGGGGCATTTGGGTAATTGTCAAATTTGTCAAAAAGAAAAGATACAATAGCAAACCAACGGAATAATTTTTTTTTACAAGGGAGAGTTATCGTATGAAAAATATGTGGAAGTACATTTTGATTGCTTTAGGCACTGTTGCTTTAGAGTGGATATTTTTGGCACTTATGGTTGAGGTTTTCAATGGCTTGTCGCACACAGAGGGTATTATGATGTGTATGGGCTTTTTCTTAGCATTTGAAATGGTAATTTGTACAGGAGTGATCATTTCCAAGATAGACAAAAACAAAGACAAGTGAGAACGTTCCAATTTATGGAGGTATTTATGAAAAGAACCTTAAGATTTTTAATATGTGTATTTTTATCGTTCGCAATTGTGTATTTTAGCGGATATGGAAATTTAATGAATGATATCTCTGAATCATTGGCAATTACAAGCTTTATAGGTGCTGTGATCGTTTTATCTGCCATAATTATTTTACTTTTGGAAATGTTTCTATATTTCAAAAACAAAATAAATGAGCTTTCAAAACGAATTGATGAGCTTGAACAAAACAAAGGGGATATTGAGTGATTTTTATGTTTTCGATATCTTATTTGCAAATGATAATTGCTATTAGCGTGCTGTGGCTGATAGTTCGGGCGATATGTTGGCTTATTAACAAACGTATTGTGTGGAAATACGAGGCGACCTTACTGCTTGTATATCTTTGCCTTTTGGTTGTTGCGCGTGTCGCTCTTTGTCCGTTTGCAACGGTGGGCGGAGAGATCCAACCGCTACTGTTTGACGCAAGTAAAATATTTCCGCCACGTATAAATCTGATACCCTTTGTATCATTTTTTGATTACCCAAGCTTTGGCGAGCTGTTCATCAATCTTGTCGGTAATATAGCATTGTTTATACCGATTGGTATTATTTGGCCGAGTGTATTCAAGAGGCTTAATACACATATTAAGGTTATATCTGCGGGTGTAGGATTTTCACTTTTTATAGAGCTTTTGCAGATTTTCTTTTATGCTCGTACAACAGACGTTGATGATCTGATCTTAAATACTACAGGCTTTTTGATCGGATATTCAATTTTTATTTTGTTAAAGAAAATTAAATACAAATATCTATCTACCAATGGTTGATTCCTTCCCACTCAACCGTTGGTGTGTTGATTTTACTGTATTTCATTGCTATACTGATAGCGAAAGGAGGCAAACGATGGATCAAGTAAAGATAGGAAGATTTATTGCTGAATGCAGAAAAAAACAGGGGCTGACGCAAATGCAGCTGGCTGAGAAGCTGAAGATCACCGATAGAGCGGTTTCAAAATGGGAGACAGGCAAAGCAATGCCGGACTCTTCTATTATGCTTGATTTGTGTGGTATCCTTAAAATTACAGTAAACGATTTATTAAGTGGGGAGGTAGTTACAATGGAAAATTACAACAAGGAACTTGAAAAAAATTTGCTTGATATGGTAAAAGCAAAAGAGCGGGCAGACAAAAGACTTTTATCTATGGAAATTTTAACGGGATTCCTGAGCGTAGGCATAATGCTCGTTCTGTGTGGGATAGCAAGCTTTGTGCAGATGGCGGATTGGCTTAGGATCGTGCTCGTTTTGGTGGGACTCGTTCCACTCATTATAGCAATGCCGTTTATGTTAAAGATCGAGCAGATGGCAGGATATTACGAGTGCAAGGAATGTGGGCATAGATACGTGCCGAGCTATAAGAGTGTTTTCATGTCGATGCACATGGGCAGAACAAGATATATGAAATGCCCGAAGTGCAACAAAAAGTCTTGGCAGAAAAAGGTTTTAAGCAAAGAAGAATAATAAACAAAAAATAGCACTCACCGTTGTGGGTGCTATTTACTTTTGTTTTTATTTGTGATATAATTTAAATGACCGCTGAATAAAAGGGGGCATTTTTATGGTTGCATATATAGTCACTTTTCTTGTTGGAGTTTTGTGCATAGTCTTAGGAATTTCAAATGCGAGGGGAAATATATCGTCTTTGCACTCATATCACAGGCACCGTGTTTCCGAGGAGGACATACTTCCTTTTGGAAAGATGGTCGGACTTGGTACCATTATAATCGGTGTGTCGGTTTCGGTGTTCAGTATTTTATCGGCAATAACGCTTTTTACCGAAAAACCGGTTTTTACGTGGATTGGCATCGTTCTATTAATTGCGGGCTTGGCGGTAGGATTGGCAATGAGCTTTTATGCAATGATAAAGTACAATAAGGGAATTTTTTAATCAATGCCCCGACAGATTCTTAAGATCTGTCGGGGCATTTTTATCCTTATGGTTCATCACTCATTATAAAGCTCGGCGATCCTTTTCGCATATGCTCTTGGAGTCATTCCCATATTTCTTTTGAAGGCATAACTGTAATACGATTGGGAGGAGAATCCGCATTCGTATGCTATCTGCGAGAGGGTCATATTGGTTGAAACAAGAAGATTTATAGATTTTTTAATGCGTTGTTCTTCAATATATTCATGCAATGTCTTTCCCGTTGACGTCTTAAACAGCTTGTGAAAATAAATTGTGCTGAAAGAAGCGTTTTCGGCAAGCTTTTCGAGTGATAGTTCGGCAGTCAGATTGTTTTTTATGTAATCAATAGTTTGTTCAATAATTTTATGATTATTGTTTTTTGTATTGTGACTTGTCTTTGACGACGAGGCGTTTTTATCCAAAATATAAACAAGCTCAAGAATCAAGCTTTGGAGCATTATTCTGCTTTCCGAAGTTCCTCTTTCATAGTAAACGCACATTCTCTCAAAGATGCTTCTGATCTTATCGGTATTTGGAAATTCAATAAAGTTTGGCAGACTCATAAGAGTATCAAACAGATCTCCGCCATTAAGTATCATATGAACATAATAACACTTGAAGGGAAGTCTTGTGTGGCGCGTTTGTCCCGCCTTTGCGCAAATGACCACATTTTGAGTTATTAATCTGTGCTCTTTATCAATATACGATGTTCCCGAATCTTCAATAGGCAGTTCTATTTCGAACATAGTAGTCTTTCTGTTGCTCGTCACAGATCTTTTTTGTGTTATCTGCGAATTATATATCCCAACCGCAACTAGCTCAGGTAAAATGATTCCCATAGCCACCACTCTCTTAAATGATAATATTTATAATAAAAAAAGTAATTTTTTTATATTATAATAGCAAGATTTATTATATAATAAAAACAAAGTAATGTCAATAGGGGAGGAGATTTTTTGAAGATTACCTGGATAGGACAAGCAGGATTACTTTTTGAAAAAAACGGTTTTAAGATTTTGGTCGATCCATATCTGTCGGATAGTGTGGTAAAGCAGAACCCAAAAAACTACAGAAGAGTTCCCGTTTTAGAAGAATTGTTCGATATTGTACCCGACGTTATGGTCTTCACGCATGATCATCTTGACCATTATGATCCCGATACGGTAGAAAAATTTATAACTGACAAAACGAATATTACCGTACTTGCTCCGACATCGGTCTGGCATAAGGTAAGAATGATAGGCGGAGATAACAATTACGTTACCTTCAACACACATACGAGCTGGACTGAGGAAGGTATAACATTTACCGCTGTCAAAGCAGAGCACAGCGAGCAATACGCTATCGGTGTTATAATTGATGACGGTGATAAAAAATATTATGTTACCGGTGATACGCTTTATAACGAAGAAATGTTCGGTGACATTCCCGAGGATATTCACGTACTTTTTCTTCCTGTAAACGGGGTTGGAAACAATATGAATATGACCGATGCAAAACGATTTGCCGAGCGTGTGGGCGCGAAATATACAGTTCCCGTGCATTACGGTATGTTTGACGAAATTGATATTGATAAATTCAATGTTGAAAATAAAAAAATTATAGAAATATATAAGGAGATCGAATTGTTATGAAGGTAACAGACATTAAAACATTTGTTGTAGACTGTTTCAGAACTAACTGGGTTTTTGTTAAGGTTTACACAGACGAAGGAATTACAGGTGTTGGAGAGGGAACTCTTGAGTACAAGGAAAAGGCACTTGTAGGTGCTATCGAGCACATAAAGGAATATCTTGTAGGAAAAGATCCTTTTCAGATAGAAAAGCATTATCACGACATCTACCGTGACGCTTACTGGCGCGGCGGAGCTGTACTTATGTCTGCACTTTCGGCAGTTGAAATGGCTCTTTGGGATATCCTCGGAAAGGCTCTCGGCGTTCCTACCTATCAGCTTCTCGGCGGTAAGGTCAACGACGATTGCAGAATTTACATAAACGGATGGTTTGCAGGCGCGAAGGAGCCCGAGGAATTTGGAGAAAAGGCGAAAGAGGCAGTAAAGCGAGGCGTTACTGCAATGAAGTGGGATCCGTTTGGAAAGAATTATCTTCAGATTTCCAACAAGGATCTTGATAAAGCTCTTCGTTGCATTGCAGCAGTAAGAGAAGCTGTAGGAAATGAGGTCGATCTTCTTATTGAGGCTCACGGCCGTTTTGACGTTCCTACAGGTATAAAAATAGCACAAGAGGTCGCTCAGTTCAAGCCTATGTTCCTTGAAGAACCCGTTCCGCCTAACAATCTTGAAGCACTTCAGGCTGTAAGAGAGAAATCTCCCGTAGCTATTTCAGCGGGTGAGCGTCTTTATACAAGATTTGATTATAACGAGCTTTTCAGACGCCGTGCTTGCGATTATATTCAGCCTGACATTTCTCACGCGGGCGGAATTATGGAGCTTAAGAAGATTGCGGCAATTGCCGAGGCAAACTATATTCCTTTTGCACCTCATAATCCTTCAGGTCCTATCGCGAATGCCGCAACGCTTCAGCTCGCGGCTTGCTGTCCCAACTTCTGCATACTTGAAATTATGTATAGTGACGTAGAGTACAGAAAGTATATCACGGACGAGAACCTTGAGTACGAGAACGGAAGAATAAAGATAGGCAACCGCCCCGGACTTGGAATTGAGCTTAACGAGGAAGAATGCCTCAAGCACCCTTATGTTGAGCATAATCTCCGTCACTATACCGGTGCGCTTACCGATATCAGACCCGCAAAAACAGAATTTTATTTTTAAGGGAGAACGAAAATGAAAAAAGTTGCTTTGATTACAGGTGCTTGTATCAATACAGGCGTTGCTATAGTAGAGAAATTTGCTTCCGAAGGATATGACATTATCTTTACAGGAAGAAGTTTTGAAAAGGTACATGCGGCAGAAAAAGCGTATAAAGAGAAATTTCCGAACACCATGATAATCGGATATCATATCGATTCGCTGCTTGATGAAAGAACGGTAGATGAGGAATCGGTGGAAAAGATGTTTGCGGACATTGATGCACGAGGAATGTTCGTTGAAACGCTTGTTCTTAATGCCGCAGATCAGGGACTCGGACAGAAGGTGTTCGAAAATCCTCTTACCGATCTTATGAAGGTAATAAACACAAACGTTGTATGGAACTACTGCCTCTCGGAGCATGCAGCAAAGCGTATGAAGGAAAATGGCGGCGGTAATATAATATTTATCAACTCCAATACCGCGTATAGAGCAATTCCCGACAGAGTGGCATATGTTGCGTCCAAGGGCGGACAGCTCGGACTTATGCGTGCTCTCACGCTTGATCTTGGAAAGTACAATATTCGCGTAAACGCTGTGCTTCCCGGCATGATAAAGACCGACAGATGGGAGAAGAATCCCGAGTTTTATGCAAAGGTTCCTTCTCGCTTCACTCCTATCGGTGACGTTGCGGTTGGTGAGGACGTTGCTGATGCAGTTTGGTATTTTGCAGCTCACGCAAGAAATACAACGGGTGCAGAGCTTGTAGTTGACGGTGGAAACACAATACAGCTTTACCCCATAATACCCAAGGAATAATAGGAGAAACAATGGATACCAAAAACACAAACAATAAATTGCTTGTTCCGAGACGTCTTATAAATTGGTGGATGACGTGGGAGGACATTAATTGGCCCAATATGGATATACACGATAAGATAAAAAGAAGAGCTGAGGCTGCTGCAAAGGCAGATGTTACAACGGCAATTCTTTTTGGTGCGCATTTCAGATGGGACTATTTGCCTTACTTTACCATTCTTCACGATTACATAGCGACCGTCGCAGAGGAGCTTCATAAATACGGAATCGAGCTTTATGACAGACATTCTGTAAATCTTATTCACCGTTATGATACGAAGGAAGAAATGCGTCACGTTATTCTTCACAGCGCTCCTCATATACCCTTTTCACCTTCTCGTGAAGCGGCAGCTTGCTGGGAATACAACGGAAAAAAGATAAACGACTGGAGAATGATCGACGTAAGAAGCGGCAAACCGCTGTACTATCCGCAGTACGCGGCAGAGGGATTTTGTTATAATAATCCTGAGTATCTTGACGCATATTGTGATTATGCAAAAAAACTTGCTGCAGAGACCGGCATTGACGGACTCGCCGCAGAGGATTCAGTGCATTATATGCATTTTCAGTCTTGCGGCTGTCCGCACTGTAGAGCAGAGTTTAAGAGAAGAACGGGTATGGAGCTTCCTTCGGTTGAGGATAGAAATTTCTGGGGCAACTGGGATAATCCCGCTTGGATTGAGTGGATAGATATGCGCTATGATACAGGCAAGCACTTCTATGAAAGGCTTTCCGATATATTCCCGAAGGACTTTCCTCTTATAACCTGCGGAGCTAACAGCGCAAACTATTCTTCGGTTGGTAAGGCTTGCGATGCAAGGGCTTTCTCGGAGGGAGGAAGTAATTACGTCCATTCCGAGATGAGCGGCAACACACCTCCGTATAAGCACGATCCCGTTACCGCAAATATTTCCATCACCGATAGAATGGTAGCATTTTCACATCACCGCGGAGTTGCGAGAGATTACGGCATCCGTTCTTTCTCAACCGGATACGGATTTACCGAGCCTTCAGCAAATATTATCTGGGCAGTAAACAAGGTTCTTGATACGGATTGCCTCTTCTCAACGCTTAATGCGCGCCTCGGTCTTCCCGACCATATGCTTGCTGAATTGCCCGAAGAACCGGAGCTTATAGGAAAGGCATTCAGATTTGAGAAGAACCACCTTGATCTTTTCCAAGGTGAGCAGATCGCGCAGATAGGTGTATATTATTCGAGCGAGACAAGAGATCATACCTGCTTTGGTATTCTATCCAATGGTTATTATAAGGATTATGCATATACTCTCCGTCAGCTTTTTGCTGAAGGAATAAGCTCGCAGACAGTGTTTGAGTTCCCGACAAACGCAGAAAAATATCCTATGATAGTTGTATCAAGTGTTGCATCTATGAAGGACGAGGAGAAATGCGCTATGTACAAGTACGTCGCAAATGGCGGTAAGGTAGTAGTCAGCGGCCCCAGTCCTCTTGAAGAGTGCAAAAATGAGTGGAAGCTTATTTCAAAGCCCGATATCGAAAAGTCCGAGGATTTCTTTGATACTATTGCTTACGGGGTATGGCATAGGCACGCTGAATGGATACTCAACACAAAGCTTGCGGAGTCAAGTGAAAAATGTGAGTGGAATGAAGTCGCAGACGGAATTTTCTACAATCCTCATAGAATAAGCGACGGAAAGATAAATGAAGGCTTCCATAATCTTTGTCGCAGCTTTGCAAAGAAGCTGCCCGTAGAGATCAAGAGCTCAAAGGGTTATCTTACAACTATGTTTGAGACGGATGAAGGAATTATAGTTCATTTTCTTGCTGAAGATTACGATGTTGATATAGATCATAAGCTCGATGAGATGAGATTCCACAGAAGCCGTATGAATTACGTCAATAAGGTAGAGCCAATCGGAGTAGACAGAGAGATCACGATAAGATCTGACGCGGATATAAAGGTATATACTCCTTTCAACGAGGAAGCAACAGACGTAAAGCATAAAGACGGCATTTACACGATAACACTTCCCGAAAAGACTTCATACGCAATAATCAAATTCTCAATGTAATATTAATTATTATGCGGCTCTGCACAGCAGAGCCGCATTTTATTTTTGTGGTCTTGAATATTTTACCGATATGTGTTACAATTATGGTGAAAAAGATTTAATTGATGTAGTATATACCTATAATTAATCGGGGGATGACTTATTTTGAAAAAGCTTAACAAAGAAACCAAATACATAGTAATTATAATTTTGCTTATTGCTATATCGTTCTTTATTTTTTCACTGATGATGGATTCAACACCACCACCAGATCCGGAAAGACACGCTGAATTTGAAGAACTATTATCTGATGCAGAGGAATATCTGAAAGAAGAATTATTGTCAAAATCATTAATTACTGAAAACGCAAAAGTTAGAGCTGAGAGAGTTGAATATTCTGATGATTATATAACGGATTCTGATGGTACGATATGGAATCAAGGAAAGGTGTCACTTAGTGTGGGAGAAAATTCGTTAGAAATCTTTTTTGGTGTAAAGGAATACGTTGTTATAATTGAGAAAAGCGAATATGGAGATATAAGAATAACAGGATACGAAAGAAAAAATAACCTTATAAGTATCGTTATAAATATGATTTTTAATTAAAATAAAGTTTCTCCGCACATGGAAATATGTGCGGAGTTTTTTTATTGCCCTTGAAATAGTACAGTGCTTTTGATATAATAATATTATAACAAGGAAGGGGGCAGAAAAGATGAGTGAAAATAAAATATATATGGCAATAGATCTGAAATCTTTTTATGCCTCTGTTGAATGTATCGAGCGTGGGCTTGATCCGATGACGACAAATCTCGTGGTGGCTGATTCTACAAGGACCGAAAAAACGGTCTGTCTTGCCGTAACCCCCTCGCTTAAGGCTTATGGAATTTCGGGAAGAGCGCGTCTCTTTGAGGCTGTTCAGCGGATAAAAGAGGTAAATGGTGATCGAAGAATGAAAGCTCCTCAAAAGCGACTTTTGGGGAGATCTTATGATGACAACGAATTGAAAAACAATCCCTCTCTTACCGTTGATTATATAGTTGCGCCACCGCGAATGGCTCTGTATATGGAATACAGCACTCGCATTTATAAGGTTTATCTTAAGCACATTTCTCCCGAGGATATTCACGTTTATTCGGTTGACGAGGTGTTTATTGATGCCACGGCTTATCTTAAGCAGAGCGGACTTACACCGCACGATTTTTGTCGAAGGATAATCAAGGATGTACTTAAAACGACAGGAATAACGGCAACTGCTGGTATCGGAACGAATATGTATCTTTGCAAGGTAGCACTTGATATCGTTGCAAAGCATGCACCTGCTGATGAAGACGGTGTAAGAGTTGCAGAGCTTGATGAGATGTCATACCGCAGACTGCTTTGGGATCACCGTCCTATCACCGATTTTTGGCGAGTTGGTAAGGGATATGCGCGCACATTGGAGAAAAACGGACTTTACACAATGGGTGATATAGCAAGATGCTCGGTAGGTAAGCCCGATTCATATTATAATGAGGAGCTTTTGTACCGTTCCTTTGGAATAAACGCCGAACTGCTTATAGATCACGCTTGGGGATGGGAGCCGTGCACGATAGCCGACATCAAGGCATACAAGCCCGAAAGCAACAGTATAAGCTCAGGTCAGGTGTTGCACGTGCCGTATGATTTTGATAAGGCAAAGCTTATAGTAAGAGAGATGATCGATCTTTTGGTGCTTGAGCTTGTTGAAAAGGGACTTGTTACCGATCAGATAGTTATTACAGTTGGATACGATATTGAAAATCTTACCGACCCGACTGTAAATTACAGGGGTGAGGTCACAACCGATTTTTATGGCAGAAAAGTGCCAAAGCACGCGCACGGCACGGCAAATATAGGAAGATATACCTCATCAACAAAGCTTATAACTGCCGCAACGATCGATCTGTATGAAAAAATAGTAAATAAAAAGCTTCTTGTCCGCCGCCTTAACGTAACGGCAAATCACGTTATAAGAGAGTCTGATGCTGTCAATAAGGAAGTTGAGAGTGAACAGCTCAATATGTTTGTCGATTATGAAGCGCGGGAGCGCGCGCAAGAGGCTGAAAATGCTGCTCTCGAGAAGGAAAAGAAGATGCAGAGGGCTGTAATAGATATAAAGAAAAAGCACGGCAAAAACGCGATCCTAAAGGGTATGAATCTTGAGGAAGGGGCTACCGCAAAGGATAGAAACCGACAGATAGGTGGACATAAAGCATAGGAGGTAGTAATGGAAAAAGGCAAATATGATGATATAATTGATCTCCCTCACCATAGGTCAGAAAAGCATCCGAGAATGTCAGCTATAGATCGTGCCGCACAATTCTCTCCATTTGCTGCACTTACTGGATACGAGGATGCCGTTGAGGAGACTGCAAGACTTACCGACGTGCGACTTGAATTAAGTGAGGATGAAAAAACAAGAATAAACCATAAGCTTCAGATGATCGTTGATAAAATAGATGAACGCCCCGAAATTACGGTGATTTATTTTGTCCCTGACCAAAAGAAAGAGGGCGGGGCATATATTACTGTTAGCGGAACTGTCAAGCGTGTAGACGATTTTGAGAGAAATATAATTTTCTTTGATAAAACTGTCATACCAATAGAACAAATAAGAGATATCAGCTCGGAAATTTTTCTTTCGGAATAAAAAAGGCTGTTGCACTTTTGTGCAACAGCCAAAATTTTTAGTCGTACTTATTTTGTCTTGAGGCTGTTCTCGTAGGACTCAACCATCTTCTTTACCATCTGACCGCCAATGCTGCCGGCCTGACGTGCTGTGAGGTCACCGTTGTAACCCTTGTTGACAGTTACTCCAACTTCGCTTGCAGCCTCCATCTTGAACTGCTCAAGAGCTGCCTTTGCTTCAGGTACAAGTGTATTGTTTGCCATAATATTTCTCCATTCTGTCACACATTTTATATGCGACTCATCTGATATTAATTTCGGGGTGAAGTCAAAGCTTCACGTTTTTTGAAAAGCTGCATTTGGTATTACGCTGTAATACACAACGCAGATGTTCAAATCTATCTATATTGAATTGAGCTTAAGAAGTTTTTTCTCTCGCTCTGTTATTATTGTTATC
>JAZSIV010000094.1:0-3717 GCA_045533995.1 Eubacteriales bacterium | reverse complement strand
GCTTATTTTAGTTCCTATATTTGTAATGCCGGACAGTTTGTCAAATTCTTATTTACAGTTCTGTTTTATCGCCAGTTTCGCATTTGTATTACAAACGCTTTGGGCAAAGCCCATACCCCTAAGGTTGAGCGCATCCTAAGGCTCCCTCCGGGAGGGAGCTGGCGCCGTAGGCGACTGAGGGAGAGCGCGCTACAATAAAGCTTATCAAAACTTCAAAGTTACGCAGACTCCTTCTGTCACGCTACGCGTGCCACCTTCCTCCCAGAGGAAGACTTTTCGTTAGCTCTATTATAACACAAATCGGCGGAGGAAACAAGTTCTCTGTCGATATTTTTGTGCCTGCCATTTCTCCGCTAAGAATGCAGAAAAAAAGTCCTGCGCTTTTTTGTTGTTATATTATATAGTAAAAAAACCTTGAACAATTTTTTGTTTTATGGTATACTATACGTAAAATACATTATTTTGGAGTAAATATGAAGAAAATAGTTAATTTTTACGTAAAAACTCCCCTTATTTTGAGAATTGCGATAGGACTTGTGATCGGTATCCTTCTCGGACTTTTTGTTCGTCAGGCGGAGTTTGTTACCGTTTTCGGTGACATTTTTGTAGGAGCGCTTAAGGCTATTGCTCCCATCCTTGTTTTCGTGCTTGTAATTGCTTCTCTTGCAAAGGCAGGCGTAGGTATAGGAAAGCGTTTCAGCACGGTTATTATTTTTTATATGGCGAGTACATTTCTTGCGGCTGTTTGTGCAGTTGTACTCTCATACCTCTTCCCGGTATCCATTCCTCTTACCGAGGCAGCAACCAACAGTGCTCCTTCGGGACTCGGAGAGGTGTTCAGAACATTGCTTTCAAATATGGTTCAGAACCCCGTTTCTGCTATCATTAATGCGAACTATGTCGGTATTCTTACCTGGGCTGTAATTATCGGACTTGCACTCCGCAAATTTGCAAACGAGACAACAAAGAATGTTATGATCGATATATCCACTGCTATCTCGGCAGTTGTCGGCTGGGTAATTCAGCTTGCTCCTTTCGGAATTATGGGACTTGTTTTCTCGTCTGTAAGCGAGTACGGTCTTGATATATTCACCAATTACGGAAAGCTTTTGCTCGTACTTGTCGGCTGTATGCTCCTTGTTGCGTTTGTGGTTGACCCGCTTATCGTGGCTATCGCACTTCGCCGTAATCCTTATAAGCTTGTTTTCCGTTGCTTCAAGGAGTCGGGAATTACAGCATTCTTTACAAGAAGCTCGGCGGCAAATATCCCTGTTAATATGTCGCTTTGCGAAAAGCTCGGTCTTGACAAGGAATACTATTCCGTGGCTATCCCTCTCGGTGCTACCATAAATATGGATGGCGCGGCTATAACAATAACGGTCATGTCGCTCGCGGCAGCATTCTCACAGGGAATAGAGGTCAATATCTTCTTGGCTATCATTCTGAGCTTTGTTGCAACCCTTGGTGCTTGCGGTGCTTCGGGGGTTGCGGGCGGATCGCTCTTGCTTATCCCTATGGCTTGCTCGCTCCTGGGCGTCGGTCAGGATATCGCGATGCAGATGGTTGGAGTTGGATTTATTATCGGTGTTGTTCAGGATTCACTTGAAACGGCTATCAATTCTTCGGGTGACGTTATCTTCTGCGCAACTGCAGAATACCGTGAGCGTATGAAGCGCGGAGAAAAAGTTGAATTTTAATTAAGGAATTTCTATCGCATTTGGCAATATGAAAAAATTGAGAGTAGCAATTATCGGTTGCGGACGTATTTCGGTGATGCATTTTGAGGCGGCTGCCGAGAACGGGCTTGTCGAGCTTGTCGCGTGTGCCGACGTAAAGCGCGAGCGTGCCGAGGAAATGGCAGAAAAATATAATATATCTGCGTATGAAGATTACAGGGAAATGATCGAGCGTGAGGAGCTTGATGCGTTACAGCTTTGTCTGCCACATTATCTTCATTCGGAGGTAGCTATATATGCTATGAGACACGGGCTTGACGTTATTACCGAAAAGCCGATGGACGTAAATGTTGAGAATGCAAAGAGGGCTATTGCCGTCTCAAAGGAGACAGGCAGAGTTTACGGAGTTATCTCGCAGTGCAGATATAACGATGCTGTAAGACTCGTCAAAGAAAGAATTGCGAGCGGTCGTCTTGGAAAGATAATTTCCGCCCGTTCAACGCTTACCTGGTCGCGCTCGGATGAATATTATTCTATGAGCGACTGGAAGGGAACTTGGGACAAGGAAGGCGGAGGTGTCGTTATTGATCAGGCGATACACTCGATAGACCTTGTGCGATGGATCGTCGACAGTGAGATCGAGAGTGTAAGCTGCAGTATGGCTAACAGAGGGCATAGGCTCGTGTCTGTTGAGGACACTGCAGAGGGCTTTATTACCTTCAAAAGCGGCACGCAATACTGCTTTTGGTGTATGAACAATTATGGCTGTGACGAGCCCATTGAGATAAAACTTTTATGTGAAGGCGGAAAGGTAACCTTCGGTTATCATGACGCATACATAGCTTATTTCGACGGAACGGTAGAGGAAGCTCACAAGCCTCTTGGAGTTACCAAAGGCAAGGACTACTGGGGCAACTCGCATGCAAGGCAGCTCGATAACTTTTACAAGGCTTGTCTTGGAATGGAAAAGCTTGATATCGACGGAGAGGAAGCGCTCAAAACTCACGAGCTTATCTGCCGTATATATGATGCAGGCGGAATGAAAAATAGTTAATAAAAAAGCGTGTGATCAGGTCTGCAACTTTAGCGGAGAAAACACGAACACCACCAAGGAAATCTCTTTGGTGGTGTTTTTTGTTGAGACGGGCTTACATAAAGGCTCCCTCCGGGAGGGAGCTGGCGCCGTAAGGCGACTGAGGGAGAGCGCGTTATTATGAGGTCAATCTAAATTCCAAGTCACGCAGGCTCCTTCCACCGCTATCGCGGTCCCCCTCCCTCTCGGAGGGAGGCTTTTGCGTGCCGTTCCTCTGCGGATAGTGGGTTTGGGCTTCTGCCCGACTGTGCGCGGACTGCCACGCGCTATGCTTGCCCCAGACGCGAGCGTCGGGAAAGCGGAAAATACTTGCTAACAGCTTAAAACTATGGTATAATATATCCGATATATCTTCGCACAGAATGTCGGGATTTTCAAAACGCTTTCTGATAAAATATAGGCAGACAGGAGGGATGAAGAATGGATTGGATAACCGGAATGCAAAAAGCGATTGATTACATCGAGGCTAACTTGACAGAAAAAATCGATTATGAAAAGGTGGCTGCCGAAAGTTTTTCTTCAAGCTATCATTTTCAAAGAGTGTTCAGTATTCTTTGTGGATACACTCTTGGAGAATATATTAGGCTACGCCGTCTATCATTAGCAGGCGCAGAACTTGCAAACGGCAAAGAAAAAGTGATTGACATTGCGCTGAAATACGGTTACGATAGCCCAGATAGTTTTGCTAAAGCATTTCAAAAATTCCATGGTATTACTCCGTCGCAGGCGCGCGCAGACGGCAGTATGCTTAAATCCTTTTCTCGCTTGTCAATAAAAATTTCATTGGAAGGCGGTAGCACTATGAATTACAGAATTGAAGAAAAATCTCCCATGATCTAGACTGGCTTCAAAACGCACTTTACAGGAACCCCATACGAAAAAGACCGTGAAAAGCAAGAGGAAGAACTGTTCATTTCCACCAGAGGCAAGCAATGGTTCTTGAAAGGT
>JAZSIV010000073.1:0-6508 GCA_045533995.1 Eubacteriales bacterium | reverse complement strand
ACAACCTTCTTTGCGGGGGCTGCTACAACAACCGCACCTGATGCTTCAGACCGTACGATAACAGATAATGAGTATTCCACAAGCTTTAACGTTACAAACCTTGGCTTTAATTATGCTACTACTGCTTATACTAATACTGATTTTTCAGATAGTTCTGTTACACCGCTTGAGGATTTTGCTAATAAGCCGGATTCGGTAAACATATATTTCTCACATGATGCAGATAAAATATATATTGGAATTCATGGTGATTATACAGCTCTTTATGCGGCTGATGCTGCTAATACAGCCAGCATAAATACACAGATCAGAATTGGTTCTGGTAATCAAAGCAAGTGGTTGCAGATCGGATATGCAGGTTCTGTCGCTTATAATGCCGCACATGACGGTAAAATAAAACCCTATGTTGATGGTGTAGAGGGTTCTGCAATAACTGGCAGAACAATTGCAACCGGTTCATCTTACTCAGAGGGAACATTGGTAATTGAGCTTGTTATAACTAAAAAAGATATTGTTGAGCTTTTGGAGCTTACAGAACTCAATGATATAACAATTAGTTTTAGATTGGAGACCAGAACAAGCAAAGCCGGACATACATGGAACCATTACAACTGTAATTATATTACAAATGCACAAGGTGCAGAGATTGCTTTGGCTAATAAGGTGAACTGGATATCCAACGTGATCGTTCTTGGCGATACAAAGGATTACGTTCCTCACGATATAGTAACTCTCAACGGAGCTTCTGCACGTATTGCTTCTGCTGAAACATCGGGTCTCAGATTCCAGACTGTTGTTAATAAGGCTCTTGTTGATTCAGGTAGAGTTACAGAGGTTGGAACACTTATTGCTCCTAAGTCGATAGTTGATGCTGCAAAGGCAGCAGGATATGAATTTACAAAGGCAAGCATGGATGAGTATGCGCTTGTTACACACGATGTTCCCAACGGTGAGAATCTCGTTTACGTAGACGTTGATGCTGCCCTCCAGTATGCTTTCGGTTCAAACGGTAACACATATACGTATGCAGGTTCTATCGTTAACATCACAGATAACACAAGAGTCTACTGTGCGGTTGGCTATATCGTTGTTGACGGCGAAACAGTATACAGTCCGATAGTAGCTGAAAGAAGTGTAAGCGAAGTTGCTAACGCAGCTCTTGCAGACACAAGAATTGCTAAGGTCGGAATATATGTTCACGAAGTTGACGGAGTTTACTCACGTTACGCAGAAGCAAAGCGCACCATTCTTAATGGTCTTAAATAAGTTGAACTCACTAATATATTGATAGGGAGGATCAACGCTTATGAAAAAATACACAAAACCCACGTTTATGATCGAGAGATTTGACGTTAAAGAGGATATCCTATTCATTAGCGGAAATCCGTTGTATGACCCATTCGCAGATGACGTTGACTGGGAAAATGCAACATCAAGCAAAGACCCGTTTAAGTCTGATGTTTGGTAATTTAATAGTACTTGATCATAAAATAAATAATAAAAAAATCTCGGTGAAAGCCGAGATTTTTTTATCTTAAAATTGCAAATGGGACGTCGAGGACGTTGCTCATGCGTGAGAATGCTATACAAAAAATCCCCCGCATATCGCGGGGGATAGTAAACAAAATTATTTCTTCTTTGATTGGTTGGGGTCTTTATATACCATCAGAGATGTAAAATGAATGTTCTTATAACCAAAAATATATGCCGTCATACAAGTGAGCAGGGCAGGAACGGTAATGAGGAAATAAGGCCACCAAAGATTATTGAGATACTGCGCAATTCCGTTTGCGGGAATCTGGAAGACTGTCATAATGCCGAGGTACATTCCCTCAAACACGAAGAATACTGCCTTGAGTACCGCGCAGAGGTTTGAGCCCCATTCGCCGCCCGCCGCTAACGACGGATAACCTATCGTAAAGAGAATAGCAATAATGAAGTTTGGTATATTTGCAAAGAGTGAAAGGAAAAGTCCTGTCATGGGCTTATATTCCATCTTTCCGATATCTACCGAAACTCTATCCTTTGAGCCTATCTCCCAAGTCATTACGTACAAGAGGAAGAGATAGAATATAACTGCGCAAAAGCTTACAACAAGTGTCAGTGTCTTATTCTTTGCGATAGTAGTTGCCATTGCAAGCGTTGATCCGAAGATAGATATTGCAAACTGATTTACAAACATCTTTACAATACTGTAATTATATTTTTGAAGAAATCCCTTCATAGAACCTCCGAAATATATATAGGTATTTCATTTACATAAATTATATAATAAAAAATAGCTTTTTTCAAGGCAACTCGATGAAAGTTTACATTTTATCCACTAAATCATAATTTTATGTTATATAATATAGATATAAACGATGAAGGAGATGCTATATGGCATATAATTTTTCATTAGATGCTTTTCCGCCTCTTGTGCGTGAATTTGCCTCATATAAGTCTGCTATACAGAATTGCTCAGAGAAGACGGTTTCGGAGTACCTCTTGGATCTGAGGACGTTTTTCAGATATCTTTTGGCAAGAGATGCAAGGATCTCTCCCGATAGTGAGGAGTTTGAAAAAATAGATATTTCAAGGGTAGACCTTGATTACATAAAGAACATTACGACAGAGGATATTTACGCATTTTTACTTTATTCGGACAGCGTCAGGGGAAATCAGGCATCTGCCCGCTCTCGCAAGCTTTCGGCTATAAAGGGATTTTTTAAGTATCTTAGCGTGAAGCGTATGATGCTTGAGGAAAATCCCGCGGCAAATATCGAGTCGCCTAAAAATGCGAAATCCTTACCCAAATATCTTTCTCTTGAGGAAAGCATTGAGCTTCTTGAGTCGGTAAAAAACGATACGGCATCGGAAAACCGCGTGCGAGATTATGCGATAATAACTCTCTTCCTTAACTGCGGTATGCGAGTATCTGAGCTTGTGGGGATAAATTTGAACGACGTTGACAGATATCTGCGCTCCTTGACGGTAACGGGCAAGGGAAACAAGCAGAGGATCGTCTATCTCAACGATGCTTGCCGCGAAGCACTCGGAGAATATATGACCGAGAGAGTCGAGGGAAAGCTCGCGCGTGCCGACAGCAAGGCTCTCTTTTTAAGCTCACGTTTGCAGAGGATAAGCGTAAAGACGGTGCAATGGGTTGTATATAAATATCTTGATCTTGCAGGTCTTGAATCAAAGCATTATTCAGTTCACAAGCTCCGTCACACAGCCGCTACCCTTATGTATCAGACGGGCAATGTTGACGTGCGCGTCCTCAAGGATATTCTTGGACACGAGCAGCTCAACACTACGCAGATATATACACACGTCAGTAACAGAAGTATGGAGGAGGCAATGGCGCAAAATCCGCTTTCAAAACAGAGACGTGCTAACGACGTTAAAAAGGATGAAGAATAAGTGATAATCCCCCCTAGGCTAATTGCCTCGGCGGTATCGTCGTACCTTAGAAATATATTTCTATTTTTTTTGCCGATGCCTCGGGGGAATATTTCCAAGCATCAATGTGAGTGGTGTTTTTTACGTCTATAAAATATTTCAGCTCGCTTTTTGGCGGCTCGCCTTTATAAAGATCGATAAGAACGAGCTTTATCTTCATTCTTTCGGGAATAATGCTTTTTATATAAACTGCCGCATATTGACCGACGTTTGCCTTGAACTTGTCGGTCTTGCCCTCGCGTATCTCGGCAAGTCCTGCAAGGTTTGGGGTTAGCTCTATAAAGATACCGTAATCCTCGACACTTCGCACGATGCCCGCAACTGTCTGACCCGCTTCGAATGCGGCGGCATTTTCGCTCCACGTTCCGAGAAGCTCTCGCATACTTACAAAAATTCTGCCGTTGGTCTCGTCAATGCTTTTTACGACTGTGTATATGTATTGTCCGACGCAAAGTCTGTCAGAGGGGTGCATGATGCGTGATACCGATATGCTGTCGACCGAGAGGAGCGAGGATATTCCACAGCCGATATCAACGAAAGCCCCAAAGTTTTCGATGTGGGTCACTCTTGCCGCAAGTATATCACCGCAACAGAGGTAATCCAGATGATTATGCACACATTCGACCTGTGCGGCACGGCGGGAGAGCATGGCGACGGGTCTGCCGTCCTGCACGGCAATAGACATTACCTTAAAGCAAACGGGCTTGCCAACACGCGTTATAACCGCGATGTCCTTTATCGGCTCACCGCCTCTGTTATAAACGGTCTCCTGCCGCTCTATTATTCCTTCTATTCCATATAGGTCGACGTGAAGACGCATATTGCTGTCGCATAAAATAGCGGTCGCCTCAAGTATCCTGCCCTCATTCATAGCTCGCTCGAGTCCCGAAAGGGAAGAGATGTATTCTCGGTTTTCAGGGGTGGACAGGAGCTCTCCCTCGGGCTTGTAATGGTTTATCATTGTCTTTAACCTCCGTATTTTTTGTCTTGATACAGATTATGCCGAGAATATGTCATATATTCCAAAACAAAAAATGATTTTGCGAGCGAGAAAACAAGCTAAAAACACGAGATTAAGCGAGAAAACGAGAGGTTTAATAATGATAAATCAAAATATTCGGATTTTTTTCAAAAAAGGTATTGACATTTCTTTTGACAGATGATATAATATGCGAGCATGAAAAAATATCTTTAACTTTTTTGGAGGAAATAACAATGTCAACTTACATGGCAAAAGCAGAGACAGTTGAGCGCAAGTGGGAGGTTATTGATGCCGCAGGCAAGCCGATGGGTAAGACTGCAGGAGCAGCAGCAAACATTCTTCGCGGCAAACACCGGCCCGAATTTACACCTCATGTTGACTGCGGTGAGTTCGTTATCATCATCAACGCAAAGGACGCAGTTCTCACAGGTAATAAGATGAATCAGAAGTACTACCGCCGTCACTCCGGTTACATCGGTGGTCTTAAGGAAGTACAGTACAAGACCCTTATGGCAACAAAGCCCGAGCTCGCAATGGAGCTTGCAGTTAAGGGAATGCTTCCCCACAACAGCATAGGCGCAAAGTCTTTCACAAGACTTAAAGTTTACGCAGGTGCTGAACATAACCAGGCTGCACAGAAGCCCCAGGTTTATGAGATATAATTAAGGGAGGATCGAAAGAATGTACACAAGCGCAAAGCCTTATTTTTACGGCACAGGAAGAAGAAAGAAATCTGTTGCACGCGTACGCATCGTACCCGGCACAGGTGTTATAACAGTAAATAAGAAGGACATTGACGAGTACTTTGGTCTTGAGACACTTAAGCTCATCATCAACCAGCCCTTCGAAGCAACAGGTACAGCAGGCAAGTTCGACATTATCGCTAACGTAAACGGCGGCGGTCTTTCCGGACAGGCTGGTGCTATCCGTCACGGTCTCTCTCGTGCACTTGTTCAGGCAGACGAGAGCTTCAAGCCCGCGCTCAAGGCAGCAGGCTTCCTCACACGTGACCCTCGTATGAAGGAAAGAAAGAAATACGGACTCAAGGCAGCACGTCGTGCTCCTCAGTTCAGCAAGAGATAAGTCATTATCTTATATACAAAAAGCTCTGCTATGCAGAAATCTGAGTCCTAGCTGGGAGGGGGAGACCCCTCCCCTACGACAGAACAATATAATACACCGTAGGGGAGGCATTTCGCCTCCCGTTTTCAAAAAGGGCGGTTCAATTTGCAAAGATCACCACCGTCCTATTTGCATTTCAGGTATTTTATGGTATAATTAGGCCGTTAGATAAACTTGAATTTGACAAATAGCTATAACATTATTTAGCTATATTACCATTTGTGGTGAATGTTAACATAGGTTGCTTGAATGCAACGGGCTTTAGTGATAGAATAATCACATTCAAAGGAGGTATAATTATGCTAAATGAAAATATCAAAGTACTTAGAAAAGCTAAAGGCTTATCTCAAGAGGAGCTGGCGATCAAATTGAATGTAGTTCGTCAGACTATTTCCAAATGGGAGAAAGGATCATCGGTTCCTGATGCTGGAATGGTAATTCAAATTGCAGAGGTTCTGGATACAACAGTTAACATTTTACTTGGAGAAGAAATCCCTGATTCTGAGAAATCAGATTATTTCGAAACGCTTGCGGCTAAATTGGAGGTATTAAACAAACAATACTCTAAACAGAATGAAAGACACCGTAAAATCTGGAGAATAGTGTTTGCGGCAATTTTGGCTGTTTCTATAGTTTCGCTGATTAGATATGCATTTTTCTTCAACTTAATACATCAAATAAACAATGTAGCGGATGCATCCATCACTGTGATTAGTGGCAGTGATGTTCCTGCTGACATTCTATTTTGGTACTATCTTGCGGTGTTGAAGCCTGTTTTTTTTAGTGTGCTTACAGCAACGGTATCAATTGTCGGTCTTTGTCGTACACGAAAAAACTAATGTCTGGTATTTTCCATTGAATAAAGTCAATTAGGAAAATTCCAATTTGTCAAGCTGAATAGGTGTTGAATATTGATGTGATTTTGGTGCAAATTTGGTGAAACACTTTATGCGACGATAC
>JAZSIV010000127.1:0-2254 GCA_045533995.1 Eubacteriales bacterium | reverse complement strand
ACCGCGCTTTACGTCGGGGCGGGCGTACGTGCGTTGAACGATGTGATTGCTTGTATCCGAAAGGGCGGCAAGCTCCTTGATATACGGTGTGATTTCTGAATAGTTCATTTGTTTACCTCCTTGTAGGTATAAAAATAGTATGTGCGATCCGGCAAGGCGGTATCTCAATTGTTATAGATGTCAAAGGAAGAATACTATAATGGTACAGATGAATATAAATGCTGCCGTTCCGATACTGAAATAAGCGACCTTGCGGCTATTATTCCATTGCGTATAGCTTTGGCAAAGCATTGTTACACCCATCAAAGGCATATAGATGTTTATAGCCTGCTCCCAAACATCAAATATCTGCAATACCGCCAATATCACGACGGATAGGCTTGCAAGAACTGAAATTATGGTAACGACCTTATGTAATAATGGAGCATCTTTCCAATTTGTTTTTTTATAATCAAAACTCCAATCTGAACTTGGTGGGCTTATCCTCACGGTAAATGACCGTCACCTGATCATTCACGCTCGGCGGAGTGACAAAGGATTTAAGCCATTTTTTCTTGACAATCTCGTTTCCATTCACGGTATATTTAACCGTAACAATATGCGGAAAGGTCGCTCCGTCAAGAGCGTGCTTTCTAACGGGCTTTGTATTAACTTTTAGCCACCATTGTTTCTTAACGGATAGGATTGTGCCGATTGTTGTGTTTTCCAAAAATGGATTTCCGTTTTTATCAAAAGCATTTTTCAATGCTCGCTCTGTAAGAATAACTGAGAGGATTATAAGTAAAAGCGGAAATACCAACATTGCCGCGCCCACATATCCCACTGTTTTAGTGTCTGCCTCAATGAAGCACAGCATAATACTTACTACGACAGGAATGAGTGCCGAGCCACAGATGAGCCATATTTTGCCACAGTAACGGTGTGCAAATTCCCAAGTATCTCTGTTTTTCATCGACCTTGAGGTGCGGTATCCGAAAACATAATTGATTTCTTTTGGTGCTTTTTTAAGAAATGCTCGCCCGAACAATATCATTATTATCGGTATGAGCAGATCCATAATGAACATATAAATCCAAAAGCCCATTACCTATCTCTCCCATTTATCCATGAGCGCTCTGATCTGCGCTGCGAATTTAGCGTTTTCCTTGTTCGGACGGCTCTCACAACGCTTTGCAAGGGCAAGAAGCGCCTCTGCCTGTGAGACGAGATCACGGTGGATATTATTCTTTCTTGAACGTGCTTTGGCAACATCTGCTGCCGTAACACGCTTCTTTTCGGTATAAGCGGTCATAATGCCTTTTACAAGGTCATATTCGGTTCCGCTGTACGGTGTCTCTACCGCATATCCGCGCTCCTTCAGCTCATCGGCAAGGACTGCGATAGACTCCTCGTTACCGTGGTTGAGGAATACGGTGCGAGGCTTCTTTTCAAAGCTTTCAAGCCACGAGATAAGTCCCTGCTGATCGGCGTGTCCACTGGTTCCTTTGAGGGACTTTATCTGCGCTCTTACGGCAATATCCTCGCCGAACAGACGCACGTTCTGCACTCCTTCAATGAGATTTCTGCCGAGCGTTCCTTCTGCTTGATAGCCAACGAACAGAATAAGGTTCTGCGGTCTCCACAGGTTGTGCTTGAGGTGATGGCGAATTCTGCCTGCCTCGCACATTCCACTTGCTGAGAGAATAACCTTGGGCTCGGGCGTTTCGTTGATGCGCTTAGATTCCTCGACCGTAACGGATAGCCTTAGACCCTCAAATCTGATGGGATCGATTCCATCATCAATCAGCTTTCTCGTTTCCTCGTCAAAACAGGACGGATCGCACTTGGAAAAAATCTCGGTTGCCTCGATCGCCAACGGACTGTCCACATAGACGGGGAATTTCGTATTTTTGACAAGCTTTCTTTGCTTTATCTCACGAATGGCATAGAGTAGCTCCTGTGTTCTGCCGATGGCAAAGGACGGAATAACAATGTTTCCACTGCGTGACAAGGTGTTCTCGATAAGCTCTGCCAACACTTCTATCGTGTCGGTATGACGCTCATGATTGCGGCTGCCGTAAGTGGCTTCGAGAACGAGATAATCCGCATTCGCTACGGGGGCAGGATCCTTAATGATCGGCTGATTGGTATTTCCTACGTCACCGCTGAATACGATTTTCTTTTCTGCATCTCCCTCTTTGAGCCATATTTCAATCGCCGCAGATCCGAGCAGATGCCCAATATCCGTAAAGCGAATATCCACACCTAAGTCGGA
>JAZSIV010000165.1:0-5517 GCA_045533995.1 Eubacteriales bacterium | reverse complement strand
CCGTTTTCTATACAAACAAGACATTTTTTGGCTTTATTTTTATCCTCTTTTGATCCTTACATGAAAAATTTTCTCACTAGCATCGGAGGTTTTATAATAATCTGGCTATCCGTTCTCCACACCTGTGCATCAATATGCTTTGCTACGGTGTCGTTCTTCCCTCTTTTGAGCGTCACCTCGTTTTTTACAGACAAAAGCTGACCCTCACAGTGTGTCACCTTAAAGTTTAAGGTATATCGGTAGGATATAGAGCCGAATCTTTTTTTCGGATCGTCACTTATATCATACTCGTCCGATGCTTTCGCATAAAGAAAACCTGAAAACCATTCAAGAGCTTTCCCTACGGCATTTTCATAAAACAGATTTATACTCTCAAGCTCCTCAAAAACAGGATATGAAGCAAAAAGCTCGGCAACAAGAGCCTCCTTATAAAATAATTTTTTATTTATTTTTTTATATTCATTCATAAGCAAAGCGGGGCTGCCAAACGGCAGCCCCTCCTCCGTACAGGTTATTAAATTATATAACCGCGCACGAAAATATATTAACTTATTTCTGTAAAATCGAGGATAAACATTTCTCTCACCGCTTCTCGCAGTCCCACGTGTCCGTCAAGCTCGGGATCCGAGCTTAACAGTTCGGTCGCATCGGAGAATGCCACCTTAAGCAGTCCCGTATCATCGCAGAATTGCGCAAGATTAAATCTGACTCCCCCGCTCTGACGGACGTGATCACTCGCTGAATTTCGCACGAAATCACCGGGGCCTCGCATAACAAGGTCCTTTTCGGCGATCTCATATCCGTTATAAGTTTCTCTCATGGTTTTAAGTCTTTCGGCGGCAGAGCTCTCACGTCCCGCCTCATCCGACACAAGAATACAATAGGACTTGCGGCTTCCCCTGCCCACTCTTCCTCGCAACTGATGAAGCTGTGAAAGACCGAATCTTTCAGCATTTTCAACGATCATAAGAGTTGCATTAGGAACGTTCACACCGACCTCAATAACAGTGGTAGAAACAAGAATATCTATCTTGCCTTCACTAAAGCCAAGCATTATTCTGTCTTTCTCCTCACTCTTCATCTTCCCGTGAATAAACTCTATTTTCATATTGGGAAAACGCTTTTTAAGCTCCTCGGTATAAGGAATAGCCGCCTTAATATCGGGTGCTTTTCGCAAAATATTACCATCGCGGTCTATATCACCAAGCGAGATATCAGCCATCTCGTCGTCTTCAATAGGTTCTATTGACGGGCAAACCACGTATACCTGTCCACCATCGCCGACCTGTTTTTCAATAAAGCCTTCAAGACGTCCTCTGTACGATTCGTCAACTGCAAAGGTATCAACTCTTTGTCTTCCGGGAGGCATCTCGTCTATATTTGAAACGTCAAGGTCGCCGTAGACCGCCAAAGCCAAAGATCGAGGAATGGGTGTCGCACTCATAACAAGCATGTGCGCACCGCGGCTCTTTTCGGAAAGTGTAGCCCTCTGTGCCACACCAAATCGATGCTGTTCATCGGTAACGACAAGTCCTGGTGCATAAAATTCGACGCCCTCGGAGATCAGCGCGTGAGTTCCTATAACGATATCTATTCGCTTGTCGGGGTCACTCTCACAAAGTCCTTTGTATATCCTTTTTTTCTCTGTCGCGCTTAATGCGCCGCAAAGAAGCTCACATTTAATAGATAATTTTTCAAAAAGCGCCGAAAGGTCGGCAAAATGCTGTCGCGCAAGTATCTCGGTAGGCACCATAAGTGCCGCCTGTCTGCCATTTTTGACCGCAATATACATCGCCGCCGCCGCGCATACCGTCTTTCCGCTTCCAACGTCACCTATAATGAGCCTGCTCATCGCAGTTTTCTTTGCCATGTCAGTTGCAATCTCACGGCAAACTCTTGTCTGAGCCGACGTAAGCTCGTACGGCAAACAAGCCAGAAACTCAGACATATCGGTGTCTCCACATGCTACAGCCGCTCTCTTTCTGTTTTTTCTGCCCTCGATTCCAAGACCGAGCGCAAACATAAAGAATTCGTCGTAAATAAGACGTTTTTTTGCCGCCGCCAAAGAAATGTAATCGACAGGAAAATGTATATTTCTCAGTGCAAATGAGCGAGTACAAAGACCGTTCTTTTTTCTGAGTTCCTCGGGCAAAGCGTCGGCTATCGCCCCATCGGCTGCGATTTTTCCAACAGAGGCGGTTATATCCTTTATGATCTGCTTCCTGCTTATTCCCTCGGTAAGAGAATAAACGGGCATAAGCGGAAGAAGTTCAACGTCATCTCTGTATATTTCAAATTCGGGAGAGGACATAAAATATTTATTGCCCTTCCTCTCAACCTTACCGTAAAAACGGTATTCTGCTCCGCATACAAAGGAGGTCTTCAAATAATTCTGATTGAAGAAGGTTATCTCACAGCTTGCGCTGTCGTCGTACGCCCTGAATTTAAGAAGGCTCATTCCCCTTCTTATCATATGTACACGGGGCTCTGTGGCAACAACAAGAATAAGTGCGCTCTTTTTGTCGGGAAAGCAGTCGCTTAAAAGCTTTATGTCAGCCCTGTCCTCATACCCGCGAGGGTAGTGACAAAGCAAGTCTCCCATAGTTTTGATACCTATGCGAGAATAGCTTTTTGCCTTGACCTGACCGACTCCGTGCAGATCCGTTATCAGAGAATTCATATTCACGCAGTTCACCTCCCTTTAGCACAATTATAAAAATATTATAACTTCTTTCCTTTTTTCTGTCAACACAAAAGAAGATATACTATTAGAGAGAAATAAAAAATATCTGCTTGCCTGCCGTTTTTCTATTGACAATTTCTTCTTTGTGAGTTATAATATTTATAATCGAAATTCATGGAGGTCACCAAATGAAGAAATTTCTGGCTCTTCTCCTTGCATTCCTTATGATATTTGCTCTTGCGGCTTGTTCAAAAAATGAAACACCCGAGGACGAAAACGGCGGAATCGAAGATTTTGCAAGCGAGAACGTATTTAAGAACAACGATATCGGAACGTTTACATACGACGTAAATAAAGACGGACGCTATGAGATCACAGGTTATAGCACCACCTCTGCAGTTGCTCATGAGATCACAATTCCTTCATCTATTGATGATGTTGCTGTAACAGGCATTGCAGACGAGGCGTTCAAATCTTGCTCAACTATTACTAATATTATTATTCCCGAGTCGGTAACATATATCGGCAAGCTTGCTTTCTTCGGTTGCGATAAGCTCACTAAGGTCACTGTTCCCGCTTCGGTAAAAGAAATTGGCGCAGGTGCTTTCCGTAACTGCACCGCTTTGGCAGAGGTCGTTCTTCCTGCAGGAGTTACCGTTATAGAAGATAATCTTTTCTGGGATTGTACGTCTCTTACAAAGGTAAATCTTACTGATAGCATTACAGCTATCGGCACAGGTGCCTTCTGGAACTGTGACGCTATAAAAGATATCACTCTTCCCGCGTCTGTTACAGAGATAGGTGCAACCGCTTTCTATGGTTGCGATGCTCTTGCAAAGATCACCGTTCCCTCGTCGGTTACAGAGATAGGAGAGGCTGCATTCTCAAATATTGCTGCAGAAAAGGTAGAGATCTGCGGTGCAGAGGGTTCGGCTGTTGAGCTTTTCTTCAATGAAGTTTATGCAACTAACAAAACAGAGTACTCACACTACTCTTTCAAAAATATCGGCTGATTGAATAATTGAATGATAGAAAAGCTGTTTTGGTTTCAAAAACCAAAACAGCTTTTTTGTTTTTTATTAAAAACCTCTTGACAAAACAAGAAAAAAAGTGTAATATATACTGTAGTTAGCATAAACTAACTCGTTTTATAATAAGAATTAAATTGGAGATAATTATGACTTTACGCGACGCAGAGGAAGGAAAAGAATATAAAATTTTACGCATTGAAACAGACGATGAAGAGCTTGATTCATTTCTCTTCACTCTCGGTTGCTATAGCGGTGAACCTATAACTGTAATTTCCCATTTGAAGGGCGGTTGTATCGTTTCAATAAAGGACGGAAGATACAGTATAGATAAACAGCTTGCCAAGGCTATAATCATCTAATCTTTTACGAAAATAATCCTCGGATTATTTTTTTACAATAGCAGTTAGCCTAGGCAAACTCAAAAAGTATTTTACAGTTTGACATTCAAAATAACTATTCATCAAGCAAATTGCAGGAGGTCTCTCTATGAGAATTGCGCTGACAGGAAACCCCAACAGCGGAAAAACAACGATGTTCAACGCTCTGACCGGCAAAAACGAAAAGGTCGGAAACTGGGCAGGCGTTACAGTTGAAAGAAAAGAACACCCCATCAAAAAAGGCTTCTACAAGGGCTCGGAGGAGCTTATTGCAGTTGACCTTCCAGGTGCTTATTCGATGTCTCCCTTTACATCCGAGGAAAGCATCACAAGCGCATACGTAAAAAATGAGAAGCCCGACGTTATCATCAACATTGTGGATTCCACAAATCTCAGCCGCAGCCTGTTTTTTACAACACAGCTTCTTGAGCTTGGAATTCCTGTTGTCGTTGCTCTCAACAAGACCGACGTTAACAGAAAAAAGGATAATAAGATCAACGCAAAAGCGCTTTCCAATAAGCTTGGCTGTAAGGTCGTACAGACTGTCTCAACGTCAAGCGAAGGTCTTAAAGAGGTTATCGAGACAGCCATAAGCTGTATCGGCAAAGAACAGAAGGCTCCCTACAATCAGGGCAACGTTGACATTAGCGATAAAAAGGCAGTTGAGGAAGCCGATAGAAAACGTTTTGCATTTGTAAATGGCATCGTAAAAGCGGTTGAAACAAGAAAGGTCCTCACAAAAAATAAAAACGCGCAGGACAAGATCGATGCGCTTCTTACGAACAAGTGGTTGGGATTACCGATATTTGCCGTCGTCATGTTTCTCGTATTCCAACTCTCACAAGCTTGGGTAGGTCCCTTTATCGCATATGGCTACGAGTTTGAAAACGGGAAAACCATCCCCGGTCTCGTTACACTTATTGAAGCGTTCGGTGAATGGGTCGGCGGACTGATGGAAAACGCAAATCCCCTCCTCACTTCTATCGTCGTTGACGGTATCATCGGCGGTGTTGGAGCAGTTGTTGGATTCTTGCCTCTCGTAATGGTAATGTACTTCCTCATCGCTCTCCTTGAGGACTGCGGATATATGGCACGCGCAACTGTTGTTCTTGACCCCATCTTCAAGAAGGTCGGTCTTTCGGGAAAATCGGTTATTCCCTTTGTTATCGGAACAGGATGCGCTATCCCAGGGGTCATGGCTTGCCGTACCATCCGTAACGAGCGTGAACGTAGAGCAACCGCAATGCTTGCTCCCTTTATGCCCTGCGGAGCAAAGCTTCCCGTTATCGCACTCTTTGCAGGCGCATTCTTCTCTGATTCCTCTTGGGTAGGAACCATGATGTACTTTGCAGGCATCGTTATTATATTCTTCTGCGCACTTCTTATAAATAAGCTCACAGGAAACAAAAACAGAAAATCTTTCTTC
>JAZSIV010000176.1:0-2140 GCA_045533995.1 Eubacteriales bacterium | reverse complement strand
ACCTTTCTGAACTCAATACAAATTCAGCCCGTAACGGTCACAGAGCCGTTACGGGTATTTTCTTTTTTTGGAGGTTATATGCAAAATAAAGTTTTCTATTATGCCCGTGTTTCAAGCAAAGAGCAGCACCTTGACCGTCAGCTTGAAGCTTTCCGCAAACTCGGTGCGGACGAGAGGGATATTATCACGGATAAGGAGAGCGGCAAGAGCTTGGAACGTAGCGGCTATCAAGCATTGAAAAACACAATGCTCCGTAGCGGTGATACGCTTATTATCAAATCCCTTGACCGTCTGAGCCGTAATAAAACAGATATCCACAACGATCTGCAATATTTCAAGGAGCACAATATCCACCTAAAGGTCATCGATCTGCCGACAACCATGATGGATCTCCCCAAGGGACAGGAATGGGTATTCGATATGGTGAACAATATCCTGATCGAAGTCCTCGGCACAATTGCCGAGCAAGAACGCCTTACCATCCGTCAGCGACAGCAAGAAGGCATTGAAGCCGCGAAGTCACAAGGCAAGCATCTTGGTCGCCCTCGCATCGAAAAGCCAACCAATTGGGATGAGGTATATAAGGAGTGGTCAAACGGAGAAATCAGCGCAAGAGAAGCTATGCGGAGACTTGGTGTGAAGAAAACGAGCTTTTATAAGCTTGTAGGTTCTGTGTGATTCCGCAGTTTGACTATATTTATTGTGTCAAATGTGTTATTTTTTGAAGCTCATAATAAAATAATATGTTTTAAACTATGATCCAGACGATATAACAAAAAACACATACTCATAGGAAATGACAAAACACAAGCTCAAAAAGAAAAAAAACAATTTGAAAAAGGTGTAGTTTTGTCAATGATGTGAGACTAAAAAGATAAAATAAAAAGTAAAGAGTTAAGATAAATGCTTTTGCAGTCGGAAGGAGGGGCGAAGGCCCGAGTGGAGACTGCAAAAGCGGCGCACGGTTAAGTGCAGGTGTTTTCCAGCTCCAGTTGCTTTTGGTTAGGAGATTTCCAACCGAGAACAGCCATAGGAATACTGTTAGAACGGCGCAAATAACGCTTCATCTGCTCTTGGAGATCTGAGAAGGAATAGAAACTCAAATAGTTGTAGAAGCGTTCTTGGTCATTTCTGTGGCTCCTCTCGACTTTGCCATTATGCCAAGGTGTTCTTGGACGGATAAGCTTATGCTCGATCTTGTAACGGTTACAGAACACGTCAAACGGATGAACACGCTTGGTATTGAAGAAATGAGTAAATTCCGCACCATTATCCGTTTGAATGGTTTTAGGGGCATATCCAAAGAAAGTAATGGCACGCTTTACAAAATCTATGGTGGAGTAGCTGCTGTTCTCCTCATAGGCATAGATAAAACGCTTCCTTGAGGCTTCCTCAATCATCGTATATTGATAGAATTTCTGCCCGTCTTTCCCCACATAACACACCTTTGGTACGAATTTAACGTCCATCTGCCACTTGATACCGATCATAGTGGGAGTATCATAAGGCTTGTTATGTAATGACTTTTTCTTTGTAGACTCAACCTTTTTTCGGAATCCGAGACGAACGAAAACACGGTAAAGAGAGCCGGGATGACGCGAATACGCCTTGTCCTCCCGCAGCTTGCCGTAAAGCTCGCCCAAGGATATGTTGGGATTCCTTCTGTGGTAATCCTTTATCCACTTGATCTCCTGCTCTGTGTGAGCATTCGGATGAGGAGAATGAGGACGGTGAGATTTTGGCATAAGGGATTCTTTTGTACCGTCATACTGCTTATTCCACCTCATCAGAGAGGCTTTTGAGATCTTATACTTCCTGCAAACGTACGAAATATCCCCTGTTTGACGATAAATTTGCACAGAATGCAATTTTGTTGTAATTTCATGTGGACAATAGCGCTTGTTTGTGGTATAATGTTTCATGAAGTGATTGAGTCCTTTCTGTTGATTGGGGTTGTGGTGATTCTATTTTAACAGAACTCAATCACTTTTTCTATTCTTTTTTACTTTCGGTCTCACATCTATTGTAACACTACACGCACAGAAGGCGTGATCCCTTTCAAAGCCTTGACATCTTTCCCCGCTTGTGTTATAATGAAAAGAGAATTTCCCATCAAAGGAGATACGTATGACAGACAAAC
>JAZSIV010000167.1:0-6891 GCA_045533995.1 Eubacteriales bacterium | reverse complement strand
CCGCTTGGCCTCCGACTTTAAGTGCTTCCTTGAATTTAGCTCTAATAACAAGAAAATATGAGCTGAAATTTATAGAGAATATCAGCATAAATACACCGACAACGATCTGAATATATGGTGAAAAGCTTCCAAGACTGCTATTCAAAACACCGAAACCGCCCGTTCCAGCCGTTGCGAAAGAAGTATTTAATGCCGTAAACAGATCCATTCCTCCGAAAAGAAGAAGAACGATCTCCAACACGGTAAGCACCAGATATATAAGATACAGCATTATAGCCGTTGTTCTTACCTTTGGCACAGGCTTTGTGACCTCAGGTCCCGGACTCTCCGCTTTCATAAGATACATATTTCTTCCGCCGCCAAGTGACAAAAACGCCATAATAAATACAAGCACTCCCATACCGCCGACCCAATGAGTAAAGCTTCGCCATATAAGAATGGAGCGCGGAAGTATCTCAACGTCAGAAAATATGGTTGCGCCCGTCGTTGTAAAGCCCGACACCGTTTCAAACAGCGCGTCTATAAAGTTATCGACAACACCGGTCATCATAAAAGGGATCGCGCCAAAAATACTAAGAGAGAGCCAACTGAGCGCTACTATTACAAATCCGTCACGTGCCCTCAAAGTCGTGTTTTTAGGCTTTCTGAAGACAAACAGCAAGCCTATTGCAAGACAAATTGCGGCAGTGATCAAAAATGCGATAAGACCTATATTTTCTTTATAAAAAATCGCCGTTACGGCGGGGACAAGAAGAAATCCCGCCTCGAACAGAGATATCCATCCGAGCGTGTAAATGATCATTCGATAATTCATTGCCACCTCACATAAGCACGTCTGTAATATCGTGCAATGCCATAACGCCCGACACTATAACTACTCTATCTCCCGCAAGTATCTCATCATTACCTCTCGGAATAATAACCTTTTTCCTACGCAATATTGCGGCAACAAGCAGATTTTTCTTAAAATTGAGCTGTGAAAGCGGAATTCCCGTTATGGGAGAGTTTTCCTTAACTATGAATTCGGAAGCCTCTACCTTTCCCTTTATAACGTTATAAAGGGTCTCAACGTTACTTCCGATACTGTTTCTCATTGCTCTGACGTATCTTACTATAAGATCAGAGGTTATGTTCTTCGGATAAATTATCGTATCAAGATCGAGATGCTTAATTACGTCCGAAAAATCGAAACGGTTTACCTTTGTAATAAGCTTTCCCTTGCCAACGCTTTTAGCAAACAAAGAGATAAGTATATTTTCCTCGTCAAGGCTTGTAAGAGCAACGAAAGCCCCTGCCTTTTCTATGCCTTCCTCAAGCAAGGTCTCCTGATCGCCCGCATTGCCGCAAATAACGGTAACGTCGGTGAAATCCATACAAAGCTCCTCGCAGACCTTTTCGTCCTTTTCTATTATCTTTACAGCAACTCCGTCATCACGAAGCATCTGACAAAGGTATGTACCCGTATCTCCTCCACCCGCAATAATAACATCCTTGACAGAATGTTGCTTGTATCCTATCCTTTCAAAGAAGACCTTTGCATTTTTAGGAGATGCCACCAGGGATACGATATCCTTTTCCTCAAACACAAAATTAGCATTTGCAATATATGCCTCGTCTTCCCTCTCGATCGTACAGATAAGAACGTCACACTTAAGTCGTGATACTACCTCACGCACCGACATTCCGACAAGAGGGCTTCCCTCGGGCAATCTGAACTTTACAAGCTCAACGCGTCCACCCGCAAAGGTATCTATCTTTATTGCCGCAGGGAATCGTAAAATGCGCGCTATCTCAGCAGCAGATGCCTGCTGAGGATTTATAACCATAGCAAGACCAAGCTCGTCCTTCAGATACTGAGTTTCGCTGCTGTATTCGGGATTTCGAACACGTGCAATTGTTTTACAGTCAGAATCCTTTTTTGCTATAAGACAGCAAAGAATATTAAGCTCATCAGAGCCTGTAACCGCTATAAGAAGGTCAGCCGCATCAATGCCCGCCTGTTCTTGAACAGAGTGAGTAGCACCGTTTCCGACAACACCCATACAGTCACATCTATCGCACACTTCTCTTACCTTTTGAGAGGAGGTGTCAATAACGGTAATATTATTTCCCTGCTCTGCAAGCTGCTCGGCAAGATTTTGTCCTATCTTTCCGCAGCCAACTATTATTATATTCATAGAGTTTTCGGATTTAATGTGATTTATTTTCATTGTATCCTTCACTTTCTTTTCTCAAATATACACATAATATTATAACATTTTTAAAAATTGTGTCAAGATATATCCTTCTAAAATAAAATCCCGTGCATATTTTAATCAGCAAAAAAATCGGAGAAACTCCTCATAAAAAGGAATTTCTCCGAAATTTTACTTATTATTTCTTACTGTCAAGATAAGCTTTTCTGCCTTCTTCATAGAGATTGCGTCCTTCGCTGTCGATGATGACAACAAGAGGCATATCCTCTATGTAAAGCTTACGAAGCGCCTCAGCGCCAAGATCCTCGTACGCTATAAGCTCTGCGCTCTTGATGCACTTTGCGAGAAGTGCTCCCGCGCCGCCGATAGCTCCGAAATAAACTCCGCTGTACTTCTTCATAGCGTCGATAACCTCGGGCAGACGTGCTCCCTTACCTATCATACCTCTTGCACCCACAGACATCATCGTAGGAGCATAAGCATCCATACGTCCGCTTGTTGTGGGTCCTGCCGAGCCGATGACCTGACCGGGCTTTGCAGGAGTAGGTCCTACGTAATAAATAGTAGCATCCTTGGGGTCAAAGGGAAGCTCCTCGCCTCTTGCGAGAGCTTCACACATTCTCTTGTGACCTGCGTCACGTGAGGTATAGATCACTCCGCTGACAAGCACCTCATCACCTGCGTGAAGTGTTTTTGCAAGCTCCTCTGTAAGAGGAAGTGTAATTTTTCTTGCCATCTTATATTACCTCCGTTTTGTGGCGGGTAACGTGACAGTTTATATTGATCGCACAAGGCATACCCGCGATATGTGTGGGAAGTGTTTCGATATTGAGTCCAATAGCGGTAGTCTTTCCACCAAAGCCCTGAGGACCGATACCGAGCTGATTTATCTTTTCAAGCATCTCGCGCTCAAGATCAGCATAGTAAGGATCGGGATTCTCGCTATCAATGGGTCTCATAAGAGCCTTCTTTGCAAGAAGCGCCGCTTTATCAAAGGTTCCGCCGATACCAACACCAACAACCATAGGAGGACAGGGATTAGGACCTGCAGTCTCAACCGTTTCAAGTATGAATGCCTTTATTCCCTCGATTCCGTGAGAGGGCTTGAACATACGGATAGCACTCATGTTCTCGCTTCCGAATCCCTTAGGTCCAACTGTGATCTTAACGTTCTCACCGGGAACGATGTCGGTATAGATCATAGCGGGAGTGTTATCGCCTGTATTCCCGCGGCGAACGGGGTCCTTAACGACCGATTTACGAAGATATCCGTTTGTATATCCGCGTCTTACGCCCTCGTTTATAGCATCGGAAAGATCTCCTCCAACAAGGTGAACGTCCTGACCTATCTCAAGGAAAACGCAAGCCATTCCCGTATCCTGACAGATCGGAACGTTTTCGTTATCTGCAATCTCAAAATTCTCTATAATGTTATCAAGAACGCCCTTTGCGATCTCGCCGTCCTCACAGGCACGGCAATTCTTTATAGCGCACTTTACGTCTGAGGGAAGATGTGTATTTGCATCGATACACAATCTCTCAACGACGTCTGTTATCTGTTGTACGTTTATTTCGCGCATCTTTATTCTCCTAAAAATATTTAAGTTTTAATTATATTACGATTCCGATGATCTGACAAGCAAACACGATAAGCACGAGTGCTATCGGATAGGTCGACGCGTATGCCGCTGCAACATCGTCTGTGCCCGCAACACCGATAAGCGTTCCGAGAGCGGGGGTTGACGTCATACCGCCCGTAATAGAACCGAGTGTGTTGAGCAAGGGGAGCTTGCATATCTTTCTTGCGAAGATATATCCAACTATCATAGGAATAAGTGTAATAACAACTCCTGCAATAAAGCCGTAAACAACTATCATAATTCCGTACTCGGAATTCTGTATCTGCTCAACGAGCTGGACACCGCCCTCAAAGCCTGCACCGATAAGGAAAAGCACAAGACCAAACTCACGGAAGACCTTGAGAAGCTTATCGTCTATTCTGAGGCTTATCGGACCGATATGTCCGAAATGCGCAAGAATGAGAGCCATTATCAGAGGACCGCCTGTCATACCGAGCGAGAAGCACGAGCCGCTAAAGCCTGCGCTTGTAAGCGGTATCTTAACAGAGCCAAGCAAAATTCCGAAAACGACCGCAATACCGAATGCCGCCAAGCCAAAGCCGTCTATTGCAAATCTCTTCTTTGTGTCTTTTTCGGTTACGGGAGCAGCGTCTGCCGCGTCTGCCGCATCGTCAGCATCCATTGTCTTTGCATTCGCGGGCTTTGAAGAAGGAATAGCGATAAGCGCTCTCTCCTTTGCCATATCAGCCTTAAGAAGCTTAGGCATTATCTGAACGAAAAGAACTACTCCGACAACTCCGAAGGGATAGGATATTGCCTGACCGAGAGATACCATTGCCGCATTTTCACCTGCGATCTCCTTTGCCGCAGAGAAAGCGGGAGTTGAGGTAAGAGCACCCGAGAGAACTCCACTTGCAAATTCAGAGCCAATACCGGGGATAAGAGCAAATGCCGTAGTAACGACAGCACCGATCACGATAATAAGCACTCCCATAGGCAAATATGTTTTTGCATTCTTCTTAAGATTACGGAAGAAGTTAGGACCCGCAATAGAGCCAACAGCCGTTACGAAAAGCACAAGACCGATATCTCCGATAAGTCCGTAAGAATCAAGCGCGGGAGCAGATGCATCGGCAACAAAGAACTTAGCAATAACGGGGATCTCCTTAAGCACGGGAAGTGTGCAAAGATATCCGAAAAGAAGTGCTATGAGAAATACTCCCGCAGTTCCGAGAGATACTCCCTTGATGGATATTCTGCCAAGCAGATATCCAAAAAAGCATATCAAAAACGTGCCGCAAAGAACAACTGCTACCGAGCCAGGATTAATAAGCTTTGAAATAAACTCCATTGTCTATTCCGCCCCCTTATCTTTCGTGACGGGCATAGTTGGGAAGAAGCATAGGAGATACTCCGTCATATTCAGCTCCCGCCTTCTTGAGCTCTTCTGCGTACTCTTCAAGATGATCAAGATTCATCCTGCCAAGCTCAACGTTCTTGCACTTAGCCGCAGCAGCCTTACCTGCGTTACGTCCAAACACGATAATGTCAAGGAGCGAGTTACCCATAAGTCTGTTTCTTCCGTGAATTCCACCAACAGCCTCGCCTGCTACGAGAAGGTTGGAAATAGCCTTTGTAAAGCCGTCTCCGCCGATCTCAAGTCCGCCGTTCTGGTAGTGAAGCGTGGGATAAATAACTATCGGAACCTTTCTCATGTCAATTCCGTAGTTCATATACATACGAAGCATTGCGGGAATTCTCTTTTCAATAGTTCCCTCTCCGTGAAGCTTTTCGATCATAGGAGTATCAAGCCATACACCTGTACCGCTGGGAGTTTCTACTCCCTTGCCTCTGTCAGAGCACTCGCGAATAATCGATGCCGCAGATACGTCACGTGTTTCAAGGGGATGCATAAATGCCTCGCCCTCAACGTTAACGAGCATCGCTCCAACAGAACGAACCTTTTCTGTTACGAGCGCACCCTTGATCTGTGCGGGGAATATTGCTCCGGTGGGGTGATACTGAATAGTATCCTGATAAAGAAGAGGAGCACCTGCGCGGTAGCCGAGGACAAGACCATCTGCCGTTGCGCCGTAATGGTTGGAGGTGGGGAAATTCTGATAGTGAAGACGTCCTGCGCCGCCTGTTGCGATGATAACGGTCTTTGCTCTTGCAACAAGGTAATCTTCTGTTTCCATATTAAGAAGAACCGCACCTGCTACCTGTCCCTTATCGTCCTTGATAAGCTCAACGGCAGAAGTGAATTCTACAACGGGGATCTTTCTGTTGAGGACCTCATCGCGAAGTGTTCTCATTATCTCTGCTCCCGAATAGTCCTTACAAGCATGCATTCTCTTGCGAGACGTTCCACCACCGTGAGTCGTTATCATATTTCCTTCTGCGTCCTTATCGAACATAACACCGAGCTCATTGAGCCAGTTGATCGCATCGGGTGCTTCCATAACGAGCCTGCGAAGGAGCTCGGGACGAGCCGCAAAGTGTCCTCCGCCGAAAGCATCAAGATAGTGCTGTACGGGTGAGTCATTGGGCTTATCAGCTGCCTGAATACCGCCCTCTGCCATCATTGTGTTAGCGTCACCGATACGGAGCTTTGTAACGATCATTACGTCAGCGCCTGCCTCGTGTGCCTCAATAGCCGCGGCACAGCCTGCTCCGCCGCCGCCTATAACGAGAACGTCAACGTCATAGTCTATCTTGTCAAGGTCTATCTTCTCGCCAAGGATTCTGCTGTTAGAGTGAAGAAGCTGTCCGAGTTCAAGCGGAACCTTCTGTCCCTTGTTAGGACCTACCTTGATCTCCGCAAAGCCGTCATCTCTGTAATCGGGATGGTATGCTTTAAGAAGGGCGGACTTTTCTTCAGCCGTCATACGTCTGGGCTCTGTTGCCATACGAGCCTCACGAGTAGCCTCGAGCTTTTTGATCGATTCATACATTTCAGGTGTATACATTATCTCGTCCCTCCTTATTTCTCAATTTCTCTTGTGTTGTAGAGCTCCTGCATCTCGGTGATGGGCTTCTGCATTACCTGCTCGATAAGCTCATCATACGCGCCCTTGTTGATCTCTTCAACACGGTTTGCAAGGTGCTCTGTCTTG
>JAZSIV010000046.1:0-7063 GCA_045533995.1 Eubacteriales bacterium | reverse complement strand
ACCTTTCTTCCAAGAAAGGTAGAAAAAACTAAGCTACCTTTCTTCCAAGAAAGGTAGAAAACAATTTATTTTCTCTCTACATACAAAAAACCGTTGCCCGTAAAAACGGGGCAACGGTTTTTTAGAAGTAACAGTAGAGGCTCGGGGATGTTGGGGGGGAGTTTTCCCCGAGCCTCTTTCAAGAAACATTGCCATTTCTTGAAGAATATATATTTTTTACACTTATTCTGAAATTAATTATTTCTCCTCGATCTTATACTGCGTGCCCTGTGCAGTATCAATGAGAGTAACTCCCATTTCGGTGAGCTTGTTTCTGATCTCGTCAGCCTTGGCATAATCCTTTGCCTTCTTTGCAGCAGCCCTCTCGGCAATAAGGTTCTCTATCTCAACGATAAAGGGATCGGAGCGCTTAGCCTCTTCCGCCGCCTTTTCTTCCTCGACTATTGCCTTTGCTTTCGCGTTAAGATCAAGAGAAAGAACCTTATCGAAGTCATCAATAAGCGCGATCTTAGTTGCCGCAGAGCTCTTCGACTTAAGAACGTCATAAAGAGCGGTAACAGCAAGAGATGTGTTCATATCGTTGTCGAGCGCGTCTGTAAATTTCGCTTTAAGACGATCAAATTCAGTCGCATCTATCTCGCCGGCATCCTCCTTGTGCAGAGCCACTATCTTTGCAAGAAGCTTTGCAAACGAGCTTGCCGCATTGTCGAGATTCTCATAGGAGAACACGAGCGACTTTCTGTAATGCGACTGCAAGCAGAAGAATCTGTAAACAAGGGGATCGTATCCCTTCTCCTCAAGCAGAGAAACAGTCAAGAATTCACCGCTCGACTTGCTCATCTTACCCGAATTTGTGTTCAGGTGATGAACGTGGAACCAATAATTACACCACTTATGTCCGAGGAATGCCTCGCTCTGCGCGATCTCGTTTGTGTGGTGGGGGAAGGCGTTGTCGATACCGCCGCAGTGGATATCAAGTCGCTCTCCAAGGTTCTTCATACTGATACAAGAGCACTCGATGTGCCAACCAGGGTAACCTACACCCCAAGGGCTGTCCCATTTGAGCTCCTGATCATCAAACTTTGACTTTGTGAACCAAAGCACGAAGTCTGCCTTGTTCTTCTTATTCGAGTCGCCCTCAACGCCCTCACGAACACCGACAGCAAGGTCGTCTTCCTTAAAATCGTTGAAAACGTAATACTGCGAAAGCTTTGAAGTATCGAAATAGATATTTCCGCCCGCCTCGTATGCGTATCCCTTTTCGATAAGCGAGCTGATGACCTTTATAAACTCGTCAATATAGCTCGTTGCGGGAACTACCACGTCGGGAGTTTTGATATTGAGCTTTGCGCAATCTGAGAAAAATGCGTCGGTATAGAATTTTGCAATATCCATAACCGTCTTTTTCTCGCGCTTCGCGCCCTTGAGCATCTTATCCTCGCCCTCGTCGGCGTCACTCGTGAGGTGACCGACGTCGGTAATATTCATAACGCGCTTTACGTCATATCCTGCATAGCGCAGATATTTCTCGAGAACGTCCTCCATAATATACGAGCGCAGATTTCCTATGTGCGCAAAGTGGTAAACTGTAGGACCGCAGGTGTACATTGACACCTTTCCCTCCTCGTTCGGAACGAACTCGTCTCTTCTTCTTGTCAAGGAATTATAAAGTAACATTTTACAGATTTCCCTTTCAATAATTATCTTTTCTTTTTGGTCGCCTTGATCTCCGAGAGCTCGGCTTCAAGCTCCGAAAGCTTACATTCAAGACGCTTGAGCTCCTGCGCAACAGGGTCGGGGATGTGAACCTGGTCAAGATCCTCCACTCTCACTCCCTCGCGGCGAACGAGCTTGGCGGGAATTCCCACCGCTGTACAGTTATCGGGTATTTCATCAAGCACCACAGCATTTGCGGCTATTTTTGAATTGTTTCCAATCTTAAATGGTCCGAGCACCTTTGCTCCGGCACCCACAAGCACATTATCGCCAAGCGTTGGGTGACGCTTGCCCACGTCCTTACCCGTACCTCCGAGGGTCACTCCCTGATAGAGGGTACAGTTGTCGCCGATCTCGGCAGTCTCGCCGATAACGACTCCCATTCCGTGGTCGATAACAAGTCCTTTTCCTATCTTAGCGCCGGGGTGTATCTCAATACCGGTGACAAATCTTGAAAATTGGCTGACAGCGCGAGCGCCGAGGTAAAATTTTTTCTTGTGCATATAATGCGCCACTCTGTGAGCGAGCAACGCGTGCATTCCAGGATAAAGCAGAAGCACCTCAAGGCTGCTTTTTGCCGCGGGGTCTCTGTCCTTTATGGCATTAACGTCGTATTTTATCGATTCTGCGGCTTTCTTTATATTCTTTTGCGCTCTTGCCGCATTCATTTTTATTTTTTTCTTCAGCTCATCGCTGAACTCGAAATTCTTTTTCGCTTTTGTTTCGGATCTATTCATAAAAACTTTGAATTCTCCTTTCGCAAAAATTGATATAAAAAACACCTCTGTGCACATAACTGCACAGAGGCGATATTACGCGGTTCCACTCTGTATTATACTCACTGCGAAATCAATATAGTTAAATTTCGCAAGCCTTAACGCGGCACACGCCGAAGGATACACACTCGCCACATAACGGGCTTCCCCCTCAGAGTCTCACGGACGCACAAGCCGAGCCTTTATAACACCGTTCACAGCCAAAGACGGTGTCTCTCTGCAAAAAGACTGTCGGTTTCTTCCCGATCACAGACCATTTCTAACCTATTATACACTAAAAATATCTGTTTGTAAATAGTTTTTTATTATTTTATATTAAATTATTTAAGAAAATCGACCTTATTCGCCTTTTTCCTCAAATTCGGAAATGTCAATATCCTTCAGTGCCGCGGAAGAAATTCTTCCCTTGGTGCGCTCGAAATAGGAAATATTGTTTCGGAGCATAAAGGTGAACTGGGCGGCGGGAGTTCTTCCCTCTGCCTCGCTGATATAGAGAAGCTTGCGCAACAGATCCTCCGAAAGCTTTATATTTACATTATATCCGTTTTTCATTCTTCTTACCACTTATTTTTTCTTTTTTGCCTTCTGCGCATTCTTCTTTTCGGAACGCATGAGAAGGAATGCTCCAACACCGATTCCCGCAATAACGACAACCATAATTACAAGCGCAAAATAGTTTGTAGGCTCATCCTTCGGGGCGTCGGGATCCTGCAGGATGTCGGTCGATTCGGTCTCAGTCTCTGCAATATCCTTTTTGTATGTTACAGTTATAGTTTTGTCCTCGGCAGTTGCGATCCCGCTTACGGTAAGAGCATCAGCGGTGTATCCCTCAATAGCGGGAGAATTTATGCTGTAGCTGTCGCCAACGTGAAGTCCGCTTCTTGTGTCGCTCGGAGCCGCCTCGTTGCCGTCATCATAGACGTATTTTACAGTAATGGTAACGGTAGTGTCGGGCGACGCTGCCGACTGAACCTTGCTGAAATCAAAGTCGATTCCCTTGAATGCGCTTTCGGAAACCTTGTCCGCGGTGATCGACGCGTTGAAAACTGCCGATTCAAGAGAGATACAGTTATAGAATGTCTCGTCCTTTATCTCAACGCCCTCGCCGAGAACGTTTATTGTCTCAAGCTTTGTGCAGAAAGCAAACGCGCGGCTGCCAAGATTTGTAAGAGCTGCACCAAGCGTGATATCGGTGAGCGATGAGCAAGCCTCAAACGCGCTCTTTCCTACACTAACAAGTGCGTCGGGAGCATCAATATCAGCAAGTGAGGTACAATATGCGAACGCGAAGTCACCAATAGCCGAAAGCGTATCGGGAAGATCGACCTCTTCAAGCTTTGCCGCACCGTAAAACGCGTAGTTACCAACAGAGGTTACACCGTTCTTTATGACGATCTTCTTTACGGATGCCATAGCTTCTGCCCACGGAACTTCGCTTGAGGACTTGTAGGACGGGATATTTCCCTTGCCCGAAAGGGTAAGCGTGTTGCCCGACGCCTCATATTTCCACTTTATATCGTCGCCGCAGCTTCCCTCAGCATCCCTTGCAACAGGACCGCCGCACGCACAAAGGCAAAGCAATGCCGCAAGGCAGAGTGCGACGAGTGCCGCAAATTTATATTTTTTTGATATTTTCATGTTGTTCTCCTTCCGAAAAAACCGTTTTTAATATTTAACACGATAATTATAACAGATTTACCCTTATTTTTCCACACTATTTTGTAAACAAATAAAAATTAATTCCGTTTTGCAATATTTCGAGCAAGACGTCGTCGGGGCACAGCTTTACAACAAGCTCCTCGCCGCACTCGCTCGCAAAGACCCAGCACTCGTTTTCGGGCGCGATATCAGGGCAATATGAGAAGACCCTTCTTCCCCTCGCTCTCTCGCGAAGCTCCCTTGCATTTTCTTTGGTTTTTATAACAGCATCTTCTATACCGCGAAGTGATATACGGCAGACGGTTATATTTGATTTTCCCTGTATCTCGGCGACCTCAAGATCATATTCTCCCGCCTCTCGCTCGCACACGGTGTAAACAAAGCTCTTGAAAATATAGCGCGTGAGCACCATTACCGACATAGTAAGCAAAACGATGCCGACTATCTGTGTGATCCCCTTGTAGCCCAGATCAAATATCGAGGAGAAGCCTATCAGAACGACAGCTCCAATAAATAAGCAGAGCGAAAGTCCCGCCGCTATTCTATTATTTCTCTTTGCTTCTTGACTGTATTTTTTCATATTCTCTCCTTCGCTATGTCAATATAATTCAAAAGCTTTTCAGTAATTACTTTACTTATTAAAATATAAATATCAATTTTGTTTAAAAGAAGACAAAAAGCATCAATTGCAAAAGCAATTATTTATACCTTTTGAGGTCTCTTTTTTCCACCATTATATTATATATAATTTTTGCGCCATTCTATTGAATTGGGCAGAAAAAAGTGTTATAATATAATATTATAATGGAAAGTTTTTGTTTTTAACAGCTTTATTATATAAAAAAGGAGATCAAATGTCAAGAGCAGGAAGAGTTTTAAGGCTCACAGGAAAGGCAATTAAATATTCATTCGTTTTACTTATAGTTTTTATATGCTGCTTTTTCATCTGGAGGATATTCTCCTCATCCGACCCGTCCTCAATGAAGGCGCTGTCGCCAAATGCAGCTCTCGCCGAAGCTTACGAAAAGGACAGCTCGCTTGAGGGAATGTTCAGGCAGGAACAACGAAGCATTACAAGCGCTGAAGAGAATTACGGTTATTTTGCAATAACTAAGGCAACCTTCATCCCCTCAGCAAATCAGATACAGCTTCTCGTCCGCTACAACAACAGCACGATACGCGCGACTGCCGAGGATTTTTCTCTTGATGCTATACCGTCAAGAAGCGAGGAACTTTACGACGTTTCACTTTACGTTGTAACCGACCTCACACCCGATGATGACAGCGACAACCTCACCATCTCTCCCGAAACCACCAAGGAGTACAGAATAAAGACCTCGTATATGGTCTCGGAAGAAAAAAATCTTTACAACTTCCGTCTTTTTGTTTTTGATCTTGGTGAGCTCTCTCTCTCAGATCTTCTTGCAGACAACACACTTCTTTCGATCTACACCGATATTTACTACAAGGATGCGATAGATTACGAAAAAACGCCCTACGGGACGCTTTGCATTTACGATTACATAACACAAAAGACAGACGTTCGTCTTTCATCCGCAGATAAAAAAGCGATAGAAGAATGGATCTCGGAAAACAAATAAGCTTATTTTACGAAAAGGAGGTCGAGTGCCAAATGACAGAGAAAAAAGACAAGCCACTGAACAGAATATGTGCGATACACGACCTTTCCTGCTTTGGAAGATGTGCCCTGACAGTCATTCTGCCAACGCTCTCGGCAATGGGAAATCAGGTAATTCCTGTACCCACCGCCCTGCTCTCAACTCATACAGGCGGTTTTGATAACTTGCATTTTCTTGACTTAACGTCGTCAATGGATAAAATATCTGACCATTTCAAAAAGCTTAAAATTACGTTTGATTCTATATATTCGGGATTTCTTGGAAGCGAGGAGCAGATAGACGGTGTATTGAATTATATTGACAATTTTGCAGATAAAAATTGTCTTGTTCTCGTTGATCCCGTCATGGGAGACGACGGCGAGCTTTATTCAACATACACGCGCGACCTTATGCTTGGAATGCGTCGTCTTTGCAAAAAAGCTGACATAATAACTCCAAATCTTACCGAGGCATTTTTCTTGACAAATACAAAATTTCAGAGCACCGCCTCTTTTAGTCACGATGAAGTTCTTGCTCTTTTGAGAGAGCTTAAGGAAAAGCTTCTTGTATTCGGTAATAAAAAGATCGTAATTACGGGAATCCCCTATGACACCTCCTATTTTGCGACTTACGGCTATGACATTGAGAGCGGAGAGGAGATATTTCACACCGTTAAACGCATAAAGCTTGATTATCCAGGCACGGGCGATCTTTTTGCCTGTCTTTTGCTCGGTCATCTTTTGCGAAACGACAGCTTTGGATCATCTATCGCAGCCGCATCCGACTTTGTTGGCAAGGTTATGGAATATTCGTCGCGCTTTGACACTCCCCTGCGTAACGGAGTGGCTTTTGAGGCTTTTCTCGGCGAGCTTTCGCCCGCTTCTCCCGATTTAGACAGCAAGGAGTAACGTAATGGAACTTGAAATTAAGCGATTTACAAAAAACGACAACGCCTTTATTTGCGAAAACTGCGGAAAAGAGGTTCTTCCCCTCGGCTACACGTCGAGAAATCACTGCCCTTTCTGCCTTTGGTCGCTTCACGTTGACAAAAATCCGGGCGACCGCGCCGAAGAGTGTCACGGAAAGCTCCGCCCCATAAAGGTTTTGCCCGATGCAAAAAAAGGATACATCATTGTTCACAAGTGCGAAAAATGCGGAGAAATAAGGCGCAACAAGGCAGCTCACAACGCCAAGGTCCAGCCCGACAACCTCTCTCTCCTCATTAAGCTTACTGCCAGCGAGGAATTTTGAATTAGTTTGCAGTTGGTTTCTCTACCTTTCTTGAAAGAAAGG
>JAZSIV010000144.1:0-5038 GCA_045533995.1 Eubacteriales bacterium | reverse complement strand
TTTTTTCTTACTTAAGACTTAAAACAGCATTTAGAGCGTGATTTACAGCAACGTTTCTTATATAAGAACGGCTTTTCATTGACGAAAGAGACAATTTTATAACCTTTTCCTCATCTTTTGTACTTATTCCTACGTAAACCGTTCCAACAGGAGTTTCTTCACTTCCCCCTCCGGGTCCCGCCACTCCCGTAGTTGAAACACCTATATCGCTTCCGAGCCTCTCTCTTATCCCTCTCGCCATCTCTCTTGCCGTCTGTTCCGAGACAGCACCATATTCTTCAAGGGTTTGCGCCTTTACTCCAAGCAATTTCTGTTTCACCTCGTTAGTGTAAGTTACTGCACCGCCAAGAAAGACCTCGGAAGCGCCCGCAACATCAGTGATGCGTTTTGCTATAAGTCCGCCTGTGCAGGATTCGGCGCAGGAGAGAGTAAGATCTCTCTTCTTCAAGAATTCTATAACCGCGCCCTCAAGACCGCAGGAATCGACACCGTAAATATATTCACCTACTTCTGTTTCATATATCTTGTTTATAACGCCGTCGCACATCTCTTCCGCTTTTTCCATATCAGTTGATCTTGCTGTTACGCGAAGTCTGACCTCGCCCTCCTGACAGTATGGCGCAACAGTAGGATTCGTTGCAGTCTGCATCAATCCCTGCAAAGCCGTCTCAACCGCCGATTCTCCCAAGCCAAATATATTTACATTTTTACTTACGATCACCGTGCTTCTCTTTTTACACAAATACGGATATATCTCTTCATTAAATATAGGGATGAGCTCATTTGGAGGTCCCGGCAGCATTATGACGGTCTTATTATTCTCCTCATCACAAAGAGTAAGTGCGGGAGCTGTGCCATAATTATTCTGAAACACAACAGCACCCTCAGGCATCATCGCCTGTTTTTTATTATTATCTGTCATTTTTCTACCCGTTCGCTTGAAATACTCCTCGATGCGTTCAAGCGAAGTTTGATGAAGATACATTTTTCGTCCAAAGAAGTCCGCAACGGTTTCCTTTGTCAGATCGTCGTATGTCGGTCCAAGTCCGCCGCTTGTGATAACAAGCTCGTTTTCCTCAACGGCTAACATCAATGCCCTCTTTAATCTTTCGGGATTATCACCGACAGACGTATGACGATAGACGTTTATACCAAGATCGGCAAGTCTCGATGATAAAAACGCTGCATTTGTATTTACTATATCTCCAAGAAGCAGCTCTGTTCCTATACATAGTATCTCTGCACTATTTATACTATTCTGTTTTGTCACCGTCAAGATTCCTCCTGTTTTTTTGTAAAATCACGGCGGATGAAAATTCTTCCGCCGTAATAATATGTTTTATCTGTTTATTATATTAACATCAAGCTGTGTGAAAGGAATTTCAACATTTGCCTTTTCAAGCGCATCCTTTCCACAAGTGAGAAGATATTCCTTAACAGCAAAATATTTTGATGCGGGTGCCCATACCCTTACCGTGATCTCAACCGATGAATCCTTCATATTTGTAAACAATATTGCGGGCTCAGGATCCTTCAAGCCAAATTCACAGCTTTCGATCACAGCAGAAAGTATACCCTTCACCTCGTCTATATCCGAGCCATATCCTACGTCGAATGCCACGTCAACTCTTCTGTTTTCCTCACGCGAATAGTTTACAATAGTTGAGCTTGTCATTGTTCCGTTAGGAATAGAAACGGTAAGATTATCGGGTGTCTTAAGAACAGTGTAGAATATTCCTACCTCATATACTGTTCCCGATTTACTTCCATCCACCTCAATATAATCACCTTTGGCTACAGGGCGGAAAATAAGAAGCATTATTCCTCCCATCATATTTGAAAACGAGCCCTGAACGGCGAGTGCGATAGCGGCACCGGCTGTTGCAAAAACGGTTACCACCGAAGCCATAGGAACTCCCATAATTGCAACGATAGTAACAATAAGAACACAGTTCAAGGCTATCTTTATAAAGCTTTCTATAAACGTACGAGCGGTAGGATCAATATGATTATGCTTTTGACCGTTCGGGAAAAATTTAATTATCAATTTAATAATAAATCTTCCTACAAAAAACACAACCGCTGACAAAAGCAATTTCCAAGCAATATCAATACAGGTATTTACAACGCCTGTTAAAATTTCTTCCCAATTCATTTTGTTCTCCTTATAAATATATAAAATTAATACTTGACTATTTTAACATATTGTTTTATTTTTTTCAAGGGATTTTCGTATTGATTTGTGTTACATTTTATTGTATAATTTGTGTATAGATTTTTGCGAGGTTTTTATATGAGCAAATGTTATTTATGTCCACGCTTGTGCGGTGTTGACAGAGCCGCAGGCGTGGTCGGCTTCTGCGGAGAGAAAAATGAAATACGTATCGCGCGCTACTCCTTGCATAAGTGGGAAGAACCTCCGCTTGTCGGCGAGAATGGCTCGGGAACTATTTTCTTTTCGGGTTGTTCTATGCGCTGTGAGTTCTGTCAGAACAGAGCAATAAGTCACACGGGCAGCAAAGGATATACCGTATCGATAGATGAGCTTGCCGATATCATGCTAAAGCTTCAGGATATGGGTGCAGAAAACATTAATCTTGTTACCCCAACACACTTCGCTGACAAAATAGCGCTCGCGCTTGAGAGGACAAAAAACAAACTCTCAATTCCCGTTGTATATAATTCGTCGGGTTACGAGCGAACAGAGACCCTGCATATATTTGACGGTCTTGTCGACATATATCTTCCCGATTACAAATATTTTTCTGACGAGCTTGCAAAAAAATATTCTCATGCTAAAAATTACAGTGAATATACAGAAGAAGCGCTATGCGAGATGTTCAGGCAGGTTGGAAGTATGCAGTTTGACGAAAGAGGTATAATGAAACGCGGGCTTATCGTTCGCCATCTTGTTCTTCCCTCTCACCGTCACGACAGTATAAAAGTTCTTTGCCGTATTGCCGAGATACTTCCGAAAGAGGATATTCTTTTAAGCCTTATGAACCAATACACCCCCGATTTTGCAATAGAGGCAAAGTCTCCTCATACCGAGCTTCACAGGCGGGTCACTACCTTTGAATACAATTCCGTGCTTGAATATGCCGCGGAGCTTGGTTTTTGTGGCTTTTCTCAAGAAAGAAGCTCTTCTTCGACAGCTTTCACCCCCGATTTTTAATATTTTTCTCCTTTTTGCCCGTCTTTTTTGTGAAGTTTTACCAAAACATTAGGTGCTTTTTCTATGTTTCAACGGTAAAAAAGTATAAAAATAATCTTGAAAAATATGGATAATTAATGTATAATAAATATATTGAGTACTATTTTAGACGTATTATACCGTAAAATAAAATGTTATTCATGTGTTTCAAATCTTTATATAAACCGCAAAAAGGAGGTACAGCCCTATGGCTACTATTGAAACAAAAAAAATCAGAAATATCGCTTTGCTCGGTCACGGTGGTTCAGGAAAGACATCTCTTGCCGAAGCTATGATCTATATGTGCGGAGGCACCGACCGTCTTGGAAAGATCTCTGACGGAAATACTGTTTGCGACTATGATTCCGAGGAAGTTAAGAGAGGCTTTTCTCTTTCAACTTCACTTGCAAATATAATGTGGAAAGAAAGCAAGATAAACATACTCGACACACCCGGTTACCTTGATTTCGTTGGTGAGGCTGCTCAGGCGCTTCGAGTTGCCGACAGTGCTATCATCGTTGTTGACGGTAAGGCAGGTATCGAGGTAGGTACAGAGCTTGCCTGGAACTACGTTGAAGAGGCAAAGCTTCCCCGCGCATTCTTTATAAACAAGTTCGACGATAACGATGCACGTTTTGCACGTGTACTCGACTCGCTCCACGAAACTTTCGGAAAACACATCTGTCCTCTTACCATTCCTATGGTAAAGAACGGAGAGGTTACAGGTTGTATCGACCTTATTGATCAGACAGCACACGTATTCGACAAGAACGGACGTCACAGCGTTGAGATCGTTCCCGAGGAATCACAGGAAGCTGTTGAAAAATACCGCGATATGCTTATGGAAGCAGTTGCAAGTACAAACGAAGACCTTATGATGAAATACTTTGAGGGCGAGGATATTACATATATCGAGGCTATCAATGCTGTTCACGAGGGTATCATCTCGGGTGACATAGTTCCCGTATTTTGCGGTGCAGCTACAAAGCTTTGGGGTATGTGGACCCTCCTTGACAAGATAACCGAATCCTTCCCCAGACACACCGCAAAGAAGGTTGAGATGGATACAAACGGCGACGACGTGGCTATCGATCCCGATGGTGCGGCTTCCATTTTCGTATTCAAGACCGTTGCCGACCCGTTCGTTGGTAAAATGTCCTTCTTCAAGGTTATGAACGGAACAGTAAAGCGCGATATGAACCTTCGCAACCTTACAAGCGGAGCCGGCGAAAGACTTGCACGTATTTACACCGTTAAGGGTAAGACACAGACAGAAGTAGACGAGCTTGCTTGTGGCGATATCGGTATGACCGCAAAGCTTTCTTCCACAAATACAAACGATACACTTGCTTCTGAGGGAGATGTTAAGTACGCAACTATCTCCTATCCCACTCCCTATATGTGCCGCGCCATGGTTCCCGTATCGGCGGCTGACGAAAGCAAGATCTCTCAGAGCATCGCGAAGATGATGGAAGAAGATCTTACACTCAAATATGAGAACAATGCAGAGACAAAGCAGATGCTTGTTTATGCGCTTGGCGACATGCACCTTGCAGTGCTCGCTACAAAGCTTAAGAGCCGTTTCGGTGTTAACATCAAGTATGAAGACACAAAGATAGCTTATAGAGAAAGAATCACAAAGATCGTTGACGTAGAAGGAAAGCACAAGAAGCAGAACGGCGGCTCGGGTCAGTACGGTCACGTTAAGATCAGATTTGCTCCCGGTGTTGAGGAAGGACTCACATTTACAGTTTCGGTTGTTGGCGGAACAGTTCCGAAGAACTTCTACCCTGCAGTTGAAAAGGGTCTTATCGATGCTATGGCTAAGGGTGTTGCAGGCTTCCC
>JAZSIV010000143.1:0-2893 GCA_045533995.1 Eubacteriales bacterium | reverse complement strand
GACTCGAACCCCGGACCAACCGGTTATGAGCCGGTTGCTCTAACCAACTGAGCTAATGGCCCAAATTGGCGACTTGTATATTATACAACGCGCTTTTTGTTTTGTCAATACTTTTTTAAAATTTTTTTTACTTTATTTAATCAGCCTTTTCGACACAACAAATATTCTAAAATCACATATTATGATTTGTCATAGAAAAGTCAAAAACAATTCAAACTGTATACACAAAACAATAGTATTATTAATAATGTAACTTTTTACTATGGAGGAAATTGCTTTGATAGAAATAAAGGGACTTACAAAAAAGAATGGCGACAAAACGATCATAAACGATATTTCGCTTAAAATAGATAAAGGAGTTCTCGGCATCTTAGGAGTTGAGGCTTCGGGAAAGACTACCCTTCTCAATATTATTTCGGCAAACACGGCTTTTGATTCGGGAGAGGTTCTTATTGATATGAAGGGGATCTCACGCGAAAGCAAAAAAAGCATTGGATATCTTCTCGAGGGCGCGCCTCTTTTTGACGACCTCACGCCTTCTGAATTTTTGACTTTTATAGCCGAGGCAAAAAAGGTGCCATATGAAAAGCAATACAGACAAATAACCGAGGCGCTAGATCTCGCCGAGCTAAACGAGGTCAAAGACAACCCTATCTATTCCCTATCCGCCACAGAACGCAAGCTCTTGGGTATTGCACAGACGCTTCTTGGCAATCCCTCGGTCATAATTCTTGACGATCCTTTTTTAGGTATGGATGAGGTCGCAAAAAAATCAGTGAAGACCATCATTAAAATGCTTGGCGAAATAAAGACGGTAATAATTGCGTCGAGATATCCGTCCGATCTGCTTGACACTTGTACCGATATAGCTATCTTATCTGACGGAAAGCTTCTGGCCTATGCAAATTCCGAAAAGCTTTCCGAGCTTGCTCCCCAAATATCAGCTATAATGGGAGTATCCGAGAAAGAGATCGCCGTTCAAGAAGATACGCCCCCAAAGCGACGTTAAGAAGGAGGATGAATAATGCTTACAATATTAAAAAAAGAATTAAAAGTCTCCTTTAGATCGGCAAGGACATACATTTTCCTTTCGCTCTGCCTCTTTTTCTCGGGATTGCTTATTACCGCATACAACCTTTATTACGGATCTGCAAAAATCGAGTATGCTATCTCGGATCTGATGCTTGTAACAGCATTGGTGCTTCCCTTGATAAGCACCGAGCTGTTTATAAAGGACAGGCAGGACAAGACCGAGCTTTTGCTTTACTCACTCCCGTTTAAGACAAACGAGATTTTCTTTGCAAAATACACCTCGATTTTATGCCTTTTCGGCATAGACGTGGCATTTCTTGCAATTATGCCCATCTTCTTAAATATTTTCGGAAGTATAAATTTTGCCACCGCATATAGCTCGATCCTATGCTTTGCATTGTTCGGCGCGGCTCTTCTCGCGCTTCTGACATTTATATCAATAAATTCAAAAACCAGACTCAAATCGTATCTGATAAGCTATGCATCTGTAATCGGAGCATTTCTGCTGTCACTTATCCCGTCGTCTTCTTCAATATCCGTTCTCGGTGTTTTGAGAGCCTTATCTCCCTTTGCACAGTTTGACAGCTTTATTTTGGGAGGCTTTGACCTTGGCGCGATTATCTACTACCTCATTTTTTGTGCGCTGTTTATTTTCCTTGCAGCTCTTTCTGCGAACAACCGACGCGCAAAGGTAGAGAATGGAGGTAGAATATGACCAACAAGAAATCTCTCATTATTTACGTTGCGATCGCAATTACTGTTACAATATTGCTTGGATCATTAATATCGCTCGTTCCCGCAAGATACAAGACCCTTGACCTTACGAAAAACCGTGCGTTGTCATTGTCAGACGAAACTATAAATTATATAAATTCGATAAGTGACAACGTTACGATTTACGTTATAAGCGCAAGCGGTGCTGACAAAAATTATGAAGCTATGTTGCGCCTTTACGATGAATATTCCGACCGCGTAACAGTTAAATATATGAGCGCATCAGACTATCAAGGTATGCTTGGTTATAGCGGAGAGATCCAAATAACACCATATACTTTGATAGTAACGAGTGATAAGCGTTCAGAGATGCTTGATTATTCGAGTATGTTCTACTACTATCACCCACAGTTCGGGGCGATGGATGAGGATACTTTTTCTTATTACTATCAGATACTTTATTCGTACGCTTCATCCGATTACGAATCTTACGGCGAAATGTTCTATTCGCTTGCATACGATACAGTTCCCTTCTTCAACGGCGAGCAAGCGATAACGCGTTGCATAGAATACGTCTTGCTCGACTATATTCCCCACCCATATTATATAACAGGAAACGGCGAGGAGAAATTTAGCGAGTCAAAGCTTATATCTAATCTTTCATCAATAGGACTTGCCATTGAAGAGCTTGACCTTTCACAAAACGGCAGCATTCCCGCCGACGCTAACTGCATTATTATAAATGCTCCGACAAAGGATCTTTCAAAAGAAACCGCCCTTGCAATCGCCGATTATCTAAGCCGTGGCGGAGCAATGATCCTTATGACAAACGAGAATAATCTTGAAATGGAAAACCTAATGTCGCTCGTAAACAAATACGGTGTTTCAGCGGAAAAGGGTCTTGTTTCAATGGACTACGAAGCTGCGGAGGGTGAGGAAGCACCCGACAAGCATCTTATCGCTCCAAATATAAACGATAGTCACGACGCCCTGTACGGTATGGCGGCATACGGAACGGCAATTCTTAACTCAAATAACATTGTGATTTTCGATGAGCTTGAAAGATCCGTGCTTGTCACAAAGCTGATGACTACCGACCCAAAGGCATATATCGACGGAGCTCAAAATAGCGAGGGAGAAAAAACGA
>JAZSIV010000124.1:0-7920 GCA_045533995.1 Eubacteriales bacterium | reverse complement strand
GACAGTATAATTCCTTGTCATATTCAAGCCATAAGCGGTAAGTACTGCTTGATCCTTTGGTCATCAACAGCTGGAATGGCATTGAAATGGTTTAAGAATAATTTTGCCGAAAGCTTTAGTTTCAAGGAATTGGACGAGCTTGCTAAAGACGTTCCTGCAGGATGCGACGGCTTGTCAATGCTTCCGTATTTTTGCGGATCGACAATGCCCAAATATAATCCCAAGGCAACAGCAGCCTTTTCGGGAATAACTCTTTCGCACACACGCGGACATTTTGCAAGAGCAATAATGGAAGCGGTTGCTTATACGCTTAAGCAGAATCTCGATTATATCGGATCTGAAAATATAAAGCAGATAAGAATAACGGGCGGCGGTGCTGCAAGTCCTCTTTGGGCTCAGATCAAATCCGACGTTACCGGCAGAAAGCTCTGCGGAATTTGTGAGAGCGAAACTGCTTGTCTTGGAACAGCAATACTTGCCGCTGCCGGAATCGGACTTTATTCTTCTATCGCAGAGGCTGCAGAGACTACCGTTAAAACTCGCGGTGAGTATAATCCTTCGGGCGTTGATTATTCAGAAGCCTATGACAGATATTGTAAACTTGATGAAAAATTAAATTAATTCACAGAGGTGATAGATATGTACAAAAATTATAAGATCAGAGCGCCCTATTTTGAGATCGGTCCTAAGTGTTTCATGTGGGGCGAAAGAATGTTGAAGCTTGCAAAGGCAGTTGATCAGATTGCACACAAGTATGACCTTGACGTAATCGTAACTCCTCAATATGCCGATATCAGACTTCTTGCAGAGAACACCAAGTACATACACGTATATGCACAGCATATGGATGCGCTTGTTCCCGGAAGAGGACTTGGATCTGTTCTTCCCGAGTCCGTAAAGGAAGCGGGAGCAGTTGGTGTTATGCTTAACCACGCTGAAAAGAAGCTTACACTTGATGAGATACGCGCAACAATAGCACGCGCTGACGAAGTAGGACTTGCTTCTATCGTTTGCGCAGACAGTGTTGAAGAGATCAAGCAGATCGCAGAGCTCGCACCTAACCTTATCGTTGCAGAGCCTACCGAGCTTATCGGAACAGGTGTTGCAAGTGATATGGGATACGTTCGTGACACGATCGAGGCTGTAAGAAAAATAAATCCCGACATTATGGTTCTTCAGGGAGCTGGAATTTCCGGTCCCGATGACGTTGCAAATGTAATAAGAGCCGGTGCACAGGCAACAGGCTGTACAAGCGGTATTATGAAGGCTAACGTTCCGGAGGATGCTGCTGAGGAAATGCTCTATACGCTCAGAAAGACTTGGAATGAGGTTCACGGCTTATGATGGAAAGTTCTTTGAATCAGGCTTTTGACGCGTTTCGTATCGAGGCCGAATCACTTGCCGAAACTGCAAAGGTTCTTGACAGAGAAGAGATGAGAAAGGCCGTTGAGGCTCTTGCCAAAGCTGAAAGAATTGCGGCAGCGGGCTGCGGACATTCGGGAATTGCGTGCAGACATTTTGCTCATCTTATGTGCTGTGTTGAGCGTCCTGCAAGATTCCTTTCTCCTGCGGAAGCTGTTCATGGTGCACTTGGCTGTATGAAGAAGGGCGACGTTATGGTACTTGCTTCACGCGGCGGTAAGACGGACGAACTTATGACCATAATTGACGTTTGTAAGATTAAGGGAGTTACAATTATCGGTGTAACCGAAAATATGGAATCTCCTCTTGCTACCGAGGCTGATATAGTTCTTGCAATGAAGGTCACAAAGGAATGTGATAAATATAACTGTCAGGGAACTACAAGCTTTGCAGTTACAAGTGCAATATTTGATGCACTTCAGACAGCTCTCGTAGAATACACGGGATATCAGAAGATGGACTTTGCTCTTATCCATCCGGGTGGAGCGGTCGGAAAAAGATTAAATAATAAGTAATAAAAAATTAATATATTTTCAAAAGGAGAAAATTTACTATGGAAATGAAAGTTTTTCAGAAGGAGCTTGAGCTCCAGTCGAGAGGTTGGATCCCTACATTCCACGATATTTCTAAGGAGATTCAGGCCATCGTAGATGCATCCGGCGTTAAGAACGGTACAGTTGCTATCGTTTCTCACCACACCACATGTTCTGTAATGGTTCAGGAGTGCTCACACGATATCGACAGCTTCGACCTTGAGTTCCTTCAGCACGACCTTCTCGATATTATGAGAAAGATGATTCCCGACTTTGCAGAGGAGCATCAGTACCGTCATCCCGGTCCTATCCACGCTCAGTTCGGTAGATACGTAAATGAGCCCGGTGACTACTCCAGCATGAATACAGACGGACACCTTCGTTCGGTATTCTTTGGAAGAAGCGAGACAATGACAATTAAGGACGGTAAGGTTGACGGTGGTCTTTTTGCTCACGTTTACTTTATTGACTGGGATCACGTAATTGCACGTCGCCGTCAGGTTAACGTTACCGTTATCGGAACAACTGAGGATGTAGAGGACAGAAAGTATAACGGCGGAGCTGTTATAAATACACGTCATAAGTTCACAGACGAAGAAAAGGCTTACGACATTCATTATGATCTTCAGATCAAAGACAGAGTTTAATTAATATCGCATACTAAAAATACGATCCTTCGGTCAATACGGACATCCGTATTGACCGAAGGATTGAACTATAATAAATTTAATGTATTTTTGAATTGCTGTAAAGGCATATTTTGAAAAGGTATAAAAAAGGGAAACTAAATGAGACTTTTACTTGACACTGCTAATCTTGAGGAAATCAAGTATTTTACAAAATATTATCCCATAGAGGGTGTTACGACCAATCCCACCATTTTGTCCAAAGAAGGCGGAGACGTACTTGAATTGCTTAAAAACATTCGTGAGATAATTGGAATGGACAAGGAGCTTCACGTACAGGTTACCGAAAAGGACTACGATAAAATCATAATTGAGGCAGAGGCACTTGTTAACTACCTTGGTTGGAATACTTTTATTAAGATCCCCGCGTGCGATGTTGGACTTAAGGCAACTCACACTCTTGCCAAGAGGGGTTATAGAGTTACTGTTACTGCTGTATTGACCGCGGCGCAGGCAATGCTTGCTTCTAATGCGGGAGCTACATACGTTGCTCCTTACGTCAGTCGTCTTGAAAATATTTGTGATGACGGTATAAACTGTGTTGCCGATATTGCGAAAATATTTGCCATGTCTAATTCTCCTACACAGATACTTGCGGCAAGCTTCAAGACAGCAAAGGAAGTCCTTGACGTTGCGGTTGTAGGCTGTCATAATGCTACTGTGGGAAGTGATGTTCTTAAAAGACTTCTTACTCATACAACCACAGATTCCTCAATTCGCGGATTTGAAAAGGATTGGGAAAAAGCATTTGGAAATGTAACACTTCTTGAGCTTATACAGAAGACAAGAGTGTAATATACTTAATTCAATATAGTCACAGAATAAAAAATTATAAAAAATTCCACCAATTGTAAAAATTAAACTTTATTTTATACCAAATGAAATTAAAATAAATGTATAATTTAAATTGGTGGAATTTTTAGAAGTTTTGAGGTGAGCATATGAGTGTAGATAATCCAAAGATTAATCTTGCAAACCGAATGATTGAAAAATCTGTTCACGTTGATGCAATAGGAACTCTGTACTATTTTGAATTTAATGATAACTTTGAAGATGAATTTGAAGAGCACTCTGCTTGGGAGCTTGTCTATGTTGATCGCGGAGAGTGTACGATAATCGCTGATGAAGACAGTTTAGTTTTACATCAGGGACAAATGTATTTTCACAAACCGTTTGAAAAACATATGATAAAGGTTCCTAAAAATGAGTTACCTAATATTTTTATTATTGAATACGATTCTACGTCGGCTGCCTTTCATTGCCTTGAAAGCAAAATTATTGATGTGTCTATGAATATTAAGCAGCATATTGTTGCTATAATTCACGCGGCATCATTGATATTTGAAGATTTAAATGCATTTGAGATAACATATAGAAAAGACAGACATATTTGGGCGGGTGAGCAAAGCATACTCAACCGATTTGAGCTTATGCTTATAGAACTCGTAAGAGAAACGACACATAATACTACCAAAAAGAAGCTGTTTTTATCCAAAAAGGTTATTAATGATGAATTTTGTATAAAAATAATTGAATATATGGGCGAAATGATCTATTCGAAGCTGACGCTTGATCAGATAAGTGAGAAGATGTCATATAGTAAATCCTATATTTCAAAGCATTTTTATGAAGTATGCGGCTTTTCGGTTATGGAATATTTTACTATGATGAAAATAGAAGAAGCAAAGATACTCATACGAGGCACAAACAAAAGCTTTTATGAGATATCTGAAATGCTCATGCTTTCAAACTCACATTATTTTTCATCATTGTTCAAGAAATACGTTGGCATGACCCCTTCACAGTACAAAAAATCTTGCAGATAATTAATAAAAATAAATATATTTTTTTAATTTTTGAAGTGATTAAAATGATAATAAAAACAATTAAAAATAAATCTCAAAGAGGTGATTTTTGTTGAAAGCAATCATAAATGCAAATATTGTTATGCCTGATCATATGATACTTGGCGGTACTATTCTTATTGACGATGGTAAGATAGTTGATTTTGGCAAGAACGTTGATGTCAAGGATGCAGAGATAATAGATGCAAACGGACTCTATACAGGTCCCGGTCTTATTGATATACATACACATTCCGATGCAAGAGCTTGGTTTTACGACGATCCTGTCGGTGCTGCAAGAAACGTTCTTGAAAACGGAGTAACTACCGTTTTGCCAACACTTTACTTTGCAGACTCTGCTCCCGCTTTGCTTAAACAGGCGAAGAAAATCAGAAATGCGGTTGAAGAGGGAAGAGCGCCTAACATATACGGTTTGTATATGGAAGCACCTTATATGAATCCCAAGTTTGGTGCAGACCGCGAAAACAATCCTTGGACTGCAGATATAAATCGTGATGATTATATGCCTCTTTTAGATTCCTTTGGTGATTTTGTAAGAGTTTGGGGTATTGCTCCTGAGCGCGAGAATATAGAGATGTTTGCTAAAGATGCTCTCAAGGCTAACCCCAATGCAGTTTTCTCGGTAGCGCACAGTGAGGCAGACCCGTATCAGATCGCAAAAATGATGCCTTACGGATTGAAGCTTGCCACTCACCATACAAATGCAACGGGAACACTTCCTAAATATCCCGAATGCCGTGGAGTTTGTGTTGATGAGGCGGTTTGGTACAACGATGATATATATGCAGAGCTTATCTGCGATAAAATGGGTATCCACGTTGACCCCTATATGCTCAGACTTGTCAAAAAGATAAAGGGAGAGGATAGAATAATCCTTATATCAGATGCGTGCGTTTGGGACGGACCCAAGCCTGAAGGAGATCTTTATGAGGGCGTTGATGATATCAACTTCGACTTCGCAGGTGAGATCGCAGGCTCAAAGATAATGCTTGCTAACGCTTGCCGCAATATGATGTGTCATACGGGAAGCTCGCTGTGTCAGGTGTTTAAGTTTGCATCTACCAACCCTGCAAAGATGCTTTCTCTTTCTGACAGAGGTGAGATCGGAATAGGAAAGCGCGCCGACCTTGTTATTACTGATGCGCTTTGTAACATAGCACACGTCTTCCTTGAGGGCGAGCAGATAAAATAAGGAAAATATAAAATTATATAAAAAGGAGAAAAACGATGAGTAAATTTATTACTGATCCCGCAACAAAATTTGATTTTCAGCCTCACGAGTTTGTCCCCTTTAAGGACAAGAAGGTTTGCGATTACGTTCGTAGCCTCAGTGGCAAGGATCTCGAAAAGAGAGAAGCTTGGTGGCATCCCGAATTTGAAGTGAAGGTTATGATGAACCCCCATCCCGTTCTCATTTCCACACTCTTCACACGTCTTAAGGCTGCAAGCGAAGCTGGAAAGAGCCTCACAATGATCCCCGGTAACCCCGAGCCCGACACATACATTCCTCTTGCACAGCTTATCAACTACTTCAAGGTTGACTGCTCCAAGGTTCACCTTGTAGCTGAGGACGAGTGGGCAGATCAGGACGGAAATATCGCTCCTATTACATATGAAGCAGGCTTCGCTCACTCTATGATCAAGTATCTCTACAATGAGATTGATGAGAAGCTCCGTATGCCCATGGAAAACGTTCATTTCCCCACAAATGCAAACATTAAGGATTATTCCAAGATCATTGACGACATAACAGAGGGAACAGGTGCTGATATAGCATCTACATCTCCCGGATGGGCAGGTCATATGGCATTTGTTGATCCTATTCCCGAGTTCATCGGAAGCGGCGACATTGAGGAGTGGCTCAATCAGCCTGCACAGATCGTAAAGCTTCACCCCATGACAATTATGCAGAACTCCCTCAACGGTACGTTCGGTCAGTCAGGTGATATCGCTAACGTTCCTCCTTGTGCGGCTACTATCGGTCCTCTCGACGTAATGCGAGCTAAGGAAAGAATTGAGGTTCATGCACTTGCAACCTGTGGTACTTTCTCTTCATGGCAGAGAATGACCTCTCGTCTTTGCACACACGGCCCTATCACTCCTTATCTTCCAAGCACAATGCTTCAGACAAAGAAGACTCAGGTGTATATAAGCGAAGAACTCGCAGCACCCTTTGCTTGTTGGGAAAAGGTTGGATATTAATAAATACTGAAGTTATATTTGCGCAGCCATTGGTTGCGCAAATGTGCTAATATTCACACATTTTTTATGTTTGTTGATGTTAAAAATGTCAAATTGCACAAATGACTTGCTTTAATTTTGGCAAATGAGCCAAGTGATATAAACTTGACTTTCAAATCTTTTTGTAGTATAATAATGTCGATAATTGAATACTTGGAATCGTATTCGATAATAAAAAATTAAGAAGGAGATTTTTGTTATGAAAAAAATTCTCGTAGCCGTTGCAATGCTTCTCGTTGCAACAATGGCACTCTCTGTAAGCGCATTCGGCGCAACACCTGCATATCAGTTCGGTGCTGAGTACGGTCAGCAGGTTTACTACATTGGCGATGCTGCAACAGTAGCTCCTGTAATTGACGGTACTATTGGTTCTGGTGAGTACACAAAGACAGTTACTCTTACTGAACCTGCATACTTTGTTAACAGTAAGACAGTTAAGGTAGATACTCCTGAATTCGCAGACACATCTGCTCCTCAGGAATTCAAGCTTCACTTCAGTTATGATGCTGATTATATCTACATTGCAATAGAAGATAACTGTTGGTTCGTTGACGAGCTCGATTACTCTTCAGGCTCAAACTATCAGTTAAAGCTTGGCGGTAACCTCAACAATGCAGCCGAGTATATGCAGTGGGGTATCAGACGTCAGGATGATAAGGTTGGAGCAGGCAAGACATGTAAGCCCTCCGGCGGTACACTTGAAGCTTCCGGTGCTAATGTTCTTGAAGAAGAAGAGATGCTTGTTGAGTCTATCATTGTTAAAACAGGCGGTAAGCTTGTAAACGAAGAGGACGGCACAGAGACTATTGTGCCTGTTGTTGAGATCGTTGAGATGAAGATCGACAAGGCTAAGTTCCTTACTCTTACTAACGAATATTGTAAATATGACGAAAATGGCGATGAGATGAGCTATTCTGAACTTCCTAACGCATTCATGTTATTCTTCAGAGTTCAGTCATACGATCTCACAAATGCTACTCCCGCACCTCACCAGTCATACTCTCTCTGGAGCTGTGCTGAGCTTACACCTGACCAGATGACTGCAACAGGTTCAACTGTTGACGTCATTCCTTTCCTCTACGTAATGGGTGCGGAAGGAACAGAGGTTAAGGTTCCTACAGCTGCTGCAGTAGATACAGATCCTGTAGAAACAGATCCTGTAGAAACAGATCC
>JAZSIV010000005.1:0-5754 GCA_045533995.1 Eubacteriales bacterium | reverse complement strand
CTGTTCTTTCGACCGATAGTGTCTGGTTTGGAGTGACGTATAAAGAGGATAAATCTACCGTTGCTGAAGAGCTTAAGAAAATGCATTCGAGTGGAAAATATCCGAATAAATTGTTTTAATAAAAATCCACCCGCACAGCGGGTGGTATTTCATTTTCGGGCATAGCCCTAATACTACCGGCTGCGCACAAGTGCGCTTTTTATTGGCCTGCCAGCCGTGCATTTGATACTGGCTACCCGTCAACGGGTTCATTTTGGTTCTTCGTATGCTCTCGGCATTTCACTTGTTCAAAGCCTTCCTCCGAGAGGAAGGTGGCGCGCAACTGCGCGACGGAAGGAGCCTGCGTAATTTTATAGTTTACGCACTGTCTAATCCAACACGCCATTTTACAAGTACTTGTCCCTTATTACGCGTGCTCCCTCAGTCAGTCTACGACTGACAGCTCCCTCCCGGAGGGAGCCTTTCAAAAAATACATCCTCCTATCCCTTGTTTGCTTTTTCCTCACCGGTTAACCTCTTTTGAACCACGCCACTATGGCGTGGTTTTCGTTTAGCAAAAAGTCGGAGAACGAAATTTCGTTCTCCGACTGAAATTTTATAATTTTGAATATCCAAAGCTGTTTACAAGAGCCTCTATCTTCTCACCCTTTTTGCAAAGCGGACATTCATGCGAGGGATAGCTTGCAAATCCGTCAAGGTCCTTGGTGTCAAATATCGAGCGAACCTCATAGCCTGCGCAAGTATCAATAGAAGCAAACAAAGAGCAAACTCCCGCAACGTGACCGCCGTAATATTTTATAGCCTCAACTGCAGCCTGTGCGGTATATCCTGTCGTAACAGAGGCGGCGAGAACCAACACGTGCTTTCCTGCTATCATAGGAACGATATTATCTCTGAAGATGATCTGACTTCCCGATGTATGTTCAGGTGTAACAACGTATATTGTCTGATGGGCATTCATATTCATAAAGCTACTCTTGGTAAGCTCATTTGCAAGACAGGTGCCTATAACCTCGGTTCCGTCAAGACAAAGGACGGTATCCACGATCGTACTGACATTGTAATATGAAACCAATTCCTTCGCAACAGCGGTCGCCTCTGAAAGACGTGTTTTTTGAGTCGTTACGTCAATAAAATAATTTATATGGCTATGGTTGGTTGCAAAATGGCCCTTTGTGACACGCAAAAAAAGATCTCTGTGTTTTGTCTTGATTTTATATGATTTTCCGTTCGGCATACTTAAACTCCTTTTTTTTTAGTATATCATAATTATCATTCTCCGTCAAGAAAAAATAATCATGATAACAAAATTATTATTTCATATATTATTCAGCATCACCTCAACAAGCTCGTCGAAGCAACGCGAGAGCTCAAGGCGAAGCTTTCCTGTCGTTATAATTATCTGAGCGCACGAACGCGGTATACTTCCCGAATTCAGCTTTACGAACTCTGCATTATGTGCCTCTCTTCCTCGCCAAAGATTCTCTCTGAACTTTTTAAGGTCGGGAGTCTTATCGGCACTCCTCACGCCCCGAAGCATTACCGTGCTTTCGGCAATCATTCGGGCAAGCTCAACACACACGGTCGCTTCCTCGTTATTTAATCGAGCCGTGCAGTATTTTTTAAGTGTAATAAGCTCTGCCGTATAATCAGCCGTCCTATCTATGACTCTTGAAAGACAATGAGCAAATGCAGCGATGCTATCCCTCTGCAAAGGAGGTATAAAATCTGAAAAGAGCGCGTCCTCAAGGGCGCAAATTTTTTTATCACTCTCGATTCTGAGCTGTGATATTATATCCCTCTCATCCCCCCTCCCTTCGCTGCAAGCATATTTTACCGCCGTCAGGACGTTTTGTGACAATTCTTCAAGCACATTAAAATAATCGAGTTTAACCATACTATATTTGCCTCACTTTTATGTAATCAATATCACAAGCAAAAAACCTATTGCCCCGCATATAGGGAATGTCAAAGCCCACGCCAAAAGCATCTGCTTTACTACTCCGCGATTTACACCCGTACCCGTCTTTGAGCCTGCCCCCATCATAGCCGAGGTTTTCGAGTGTGTTGTGCTTACGGGTATTCCCAAGAAAGTACAAAAAGACAACACAACAGATGACGCAGCATCAGCGGCAGTTCCCGAAGCGGCATCAAGCCTTACCATATCGTCTCCAACCTTTTTTATTATTCTCGACCCACCGCAAAAAGTACCTAAAGTCATTATAGATGAGCATAAAACAACCACATATAAAGGAATCTCAAATTCATCGTACACACCTCTCCCATCTGCAAGTGATATGCCAAGCATAAATACACCCATAAACTTTTGTCCGTCCTGCGCGCCGTGAAGAAAAGCAGAGCCTGCCGCACTTATTCTTTGTGCTCTCATAAAATATTTTATAGTCTTTCTTCTGTCAAGGTCGGCACAAAAGCGCATAATGACCGAATAGATATACCTTGAAACAAAAAACGCTGGAACAGTTGACACAAAAAGCCCTGCTATAACCACAAGCCAATACCTGACATTTATAGCATCGAAGCTCATACTTCCGCCGAGTGCCGCGCCTGTAATTCCCGACATCAGTGCATGGCTTTCACTTGTAGGAATTCCAAAAACAAAGGCAATAAGCGCCCATATAACGACGGCGCACATTCCCGCGCACAAGGCTCTGAAAGCCATTTCTCCGTCATCACCGAAGTCAACTATCGAATAGACCGTCTGCGCTACGCTTGGTGTAAGAAGTGACATTATCAACGCGCCAAGAAAATTGAATAATCCCGCAAGCAGAACAGCACTTTTGGGTCTCATTGAACGAGTTGTGACACAAGTTGCAATGGCATTTGGTGCATCCGTCCATCCGTTTACAAGTATTACCGAAAGCATAAGAAAAAGAAAAAATATTTTCAACCAAACACCCCCGAATATTATTCTGCGCATTAAATCCTTATGTCGCACTTTTCTTTTTAATTCGTGAGGACATGCCGCAAAATCAATTACCGCAGATAATTGACATTCGGACAAGATGTTGGTATAATATAAAATGATAATGCGATCACAGTAAAATAAAAGGAATGGTCTTAAAATGGAAAAGAACAATACCTTTGAAGAAATTCTTGAACTCAGAGAAAAACTGCTCTATCATGCGGAGAGATACTACGTTTACGACTCTCCCGAAATATCGGACTACGAATACGATATGATGTATAACCGCCTTATTAAGCTTGAGGCGGAGCATCCCGAATACTATGATCCCACCTCGCCAACAGTCCGTGTTGGCGGAAAGGCACTTGATAAATTTGAAAAGGTCACACATAATGCGAGAATGGACTCCCTGTCCGACGTATTCTCGTATGATGAGCTTTCGGCTTTTGTCGACCGAGTCTCGCAAACCATACCCGATGCCGTCTATTCGGTAGAACCGAAGATCGACGGTCTTTCGGTATCCCTCAGATACGAAAACGGAATCTTCGTTGAGGGAGCAACACGAGGAGACGGAGTAACAGGCGAGAACGTCACGTCAAACCTCAAAACAGTTTTCTCAATCCCGCTTAAGCTTAAAGACCCCCTCTCGCTTACAGTAAGAGGTGAGGTATATATGCCAAGGCACACATTTGAAAAAATAAATGCCGAGCGCGAGGCGGCGGGAAAACAGCTTATGGCTAATCCGAGAAATGCCGCGGCGGGATCGTTGCGTCAGCTTGACCCAAAGATAACCGCTCAGCGAAAGCTTGATATTTTTGTCTTTAATTTTCAAGAAGGCGAGCTTTATTCGGACGGTTCTCTACCCAAAACACACCGTGAAACACTTGACAGACTTTCACAGCTTGGTTTTACAACGCTTGAGCATACCGTTCTCGCATCTGATTCAATCGAGATAATCAAGCATATAGAAAATATCGGTGCTATGCGCGGTGATCTTCCATACGACATTGACGGTGTCGTTGTCAAAATCAACGACCTTTCTCACAGAGCACAGCTTGGTGAGGGAACAAATACACCGAAATGGGCGGTAGCATATAAATTCCCGCCTGAAGAAAAGCAAACGAAGCTTATTGATATCACCGTGGCTGTCGGACGCACGGGAGTTCTTACCCCAACGGCTATCCTCTCCCCCGTACGTCTTGCGGGAACAACTGTAAGCCGTGCAACCCTTCATAATCTCGATTTCATTCGTGAAAGAGATATAAAGCTTGGTGATATGATTACCGTTCGCAAGGCAGGAGATATCATTCCCGAGGTAGTAAAATCGAATCCCGAAGAAAGAGACGGCAACGAGATCGAATTCAATATGCCAAGCCATTGTCCTTCGTGCGGAGAGCCTGTTTTCCGCGATGACGGTGCGGCAATAAGATGTACAAATACTGCCTGCCCCGCTCAGCTTTCACGTAGCATTGAGCACTTTGCATCAAAGGACGCTATGAATATAGACGGCCTTGGTCCGCAGGTTGTAGAGCTTCTACTAACAAACGGACTTATAAAAAATGCCGCCGACCTCTATTCTCTGAAGGCAGAAGAGATCGGACAGCTTGAGCGAATGGGGGAAAAATCGGCTCAAAACCTTATCTCTGCTATCGAGCGTTCAAAATCGGCGGGACTTGAAAGACTTATTTATGCCCTTGGAATAAGAAATATCGGTGTTGTCGCAGCGGCGGCACTTGCATCAAGATACGGCTCGCTTGACGCTTGTATGGATGCTAAACTCGACGAGCTTGTGGCAATAGACGACTTTGGCGCAGTCACAGCCGAATGTGTAATAAACTACTTCTCGCATCCACAAAACGTGGAGCTCTGCCAAAGACTTACCGATGCAGGGCTCGTTACCGCCTGCACCTTTACGAGATCTTCATCTGCCTTTGAGGGCAAGACCTTCGTACTGACGGGAACTCTTCCCACTATGTCGCGAGACGAGGCGGCTTCAATAATAAAGGCAAACGGCGGAAAAGTCAGCTCATCGGTATCGAAAAAGACCCATTACGTCGTTGCGGGCGATGCCGCAGGAAGCAAGCTTACAAAGGCACAGGAGCTTGGAATTACGATAATCTCCGAGGCAGATCTTATGGCTATGGTAAACGGCTGATCAAACGCCTGTATAATCAAGAATACCCTCGTAAATTCCTCTTGCGAAAAGCTCGGGTTGACCCGACATAAGGGCGGCATCATTTGCATTAGTAATAAATCCAAGTTCAAGCAAAACGGCAGGCATCTGAGTGCGGCGAAGCACGTAAAGATTTGTGCGCGCGAAAACTCCTCGGTTTCTTAGCCCCGTGTAATTGCTCATTTCCCGAAGAATATCAGCTGCAAGGTCAGCGGCTCTTGACGGCTTGTAATAGACGAAGGCCTCACTTCCCGTTGCGCTTGGCTGTGTGGCGGCATTAGTATGCAGACTTATAAAATAATCTGCTCCCCAGCTGTTCGCATCGTCAACACGGAGTCTGAGGCTCGTTGAATTAGACGTGCCTACCTGTGTATCGGGCTCGGGTCGTGACAGTCGAACCTCAAATTCAGGATTTGCCCTAAGGAGTGCTGCAAGACGTATTCCTATCTCAAAAACTATATCCTGCTCTCTCAGTCCGCTTCCCTCTGCTCCCGCATTGGGGTTTTGAGGATTATGACCTTGATCTATGTATATTTTTATTGCCACGTATATTACCACCTTTCGTTAGTTCTACAGAAATAATATTCAAAAAGCGCACTAAATGTTAAAACAAAAAAGGGAAAATTGAAATGATTGAAGAAAAAAATAAGATCTTGCC
>JAZSIV010000148.1:0-4931 GCA_045533995.1 Eubacteriales bacterium | reverse complement strand
GCAACGCTTATTCGTCGCACAAGGACGTCGGGCGAACCGTAAATGGTAAATGAGCTGGGTATGCCGAATTTCACTTCATTTGAAATGCTCTCTATATTTTTTAGAAGATCAAAGAAATTTCCCGCAACGGTGAACGACTTGACAGCTTCTCCAAGCTTTCCCTTCTCTATCATAAAGCCTGCGCTCTCAATCGAAAAATCACCCGTAACGGCATTTGCTCCCGCGTGAAGTCCTTTGAGCTCGGTTATATATATTCCCTTCTCAACCGTGATTATGAGCTCATCAAAGCTCTTATCTCCGCCCTCTATATAGAAGCTATACGGAGAAATGTGAACGGGACTCGTGTAAGAGGCGCGCTGACCATTACCCGTGGAGCTTGCTCCAACCTTTTTAGCGGTTGCAAGATCGTAAAGCAGGGTTTTGAGAACACCCTTTTCTATGACCATCTTTTTATAGGTAGCAACTCCCTCTCCGTCAAAGTGTGTCTGCATAGCACAGCCCTCTCTCATAGGATCGTCAATGATCGTAACGCAGTCTGCCGCTATCTTATTGCCAACCTTGCCCGCAAGCAACGAAAGTCCGTTATAAGCCTCTTTGCCCGAGAAAACGTCCGAGAAAGCAGAAAGCATACTTCTCATCTGCTTGCCTGAAAATACTATATCGTATTTGCCTGAATCAACTTCATCTGCACCAAGCTTTGAGATCGCCTTGTCGACCGTGTATTTCGACAGCCCCCCATATTTTTCGGACTCCATTCCCTCACGGAACTCGAACTCGTCCTCACTGACGCCATCAACATTAACGACCGCCTGAACATAAACTCCGCTCATTCCAACCTTGTTAGAAAGGCTGAGTCCCTTTGAGTTGACAAGCTCAATTTCAACCTGCGATGCCATAGCTCCACTTTGCGTTCCGTCTGTCACCATATCTCCGCAGTCATAGGTCATTTTCTGCAATTTCAGCGCTGTGTCCTTAAGATATGCCGCATCGGGAAGCTCGGATACAACGTTCGTACATTTGCCATAGCTCTCCGATCCGCCAAAAATTTCGGGAATATCCTCACTATCCATGTTTTCGGCATTGGACATTGCGCGGCGGACAAGCTCGCGCATCTCATTCTCATCAAGCAGCTCGCTTGATGCATATCCCATTTTTCCTTTATATATGCAACGGAAGCAGACACCGCCGCCAACTCCGCTGTTAAAGGACGATATCTCGTCCTTAAGCGTTTCGGTGCCAATGCTTGCGTCACGCATATAGTATATTTCATATTCTGAAAGTCCGCATTCCTTTGCCGCAGACACAAGAGCCGCTTTTACTTCTTCAAATTTCATCTTACACCCCCTTATCTGCCGCCGACCGTGATTCTTTTTACTCTTATAAGCGGCTGTCCAACGTCGGTAGGAACGTTTCCGCTTGATGAGCCGCACATGCCCTGCCCCGTGGCAAGATTCTGTCCGACCATATCTATATCGCGCAGGATCTGCGAGCCCGTTCCGATAAGAGATGCTCCACGCACAGGCTCACATATCTTTCCGTTTCTGACTATATATCCTTCCTTGACAGAGAAATTAAATGCACCCGTGAGAGGATTTACCGAGCCGCCGCCCATCTCCTTTGCGTAAAGTCCGTATTCTATCGATGCAATAATGTCCTCGTTTTTGTCGGGTCCGTTATCTATAAAGGTGTTGGTCATTCTCGACGTAGGCTCAAAGGTATAGCTCTGTCTGCGGCTGTTGCCTGTCATAGGCATACCCATTCTTCTTGAACCGAGACGGTCTACCATATAATTTTTAAGAACTCCGTTCTCTATAAGAATGTTTCTCTGTGTGGGGTTGCCCTCGTCGTCAATATTGGACGATCCCCAGCCGTTTACGATCGTTCCGTCGTCTATTGCAGTAACCTTTTCGTTTGCGATTTTTTGACCGAGCTTTCCGCACATCTCGGACATACCGACACCTACCTGCGTAGCTTCAAGAGAATGTCCGCAAGCCTCGTGGAAGATAACTCCGCCAAAGCCGTTCTCAATAGCGACCGTCATCTGCCCCGCGGGACAATAATCGGCACGCAAATTTGTAAGTGCCTGATCGGCAGCCTTTCTGCCTATCTCGACGGGATCGACCTCGTCAAAAAATTCAAGACCGCATCCGCGTCCCGGTCCGCAATATCCCGACTGGTTTTCACCGTCCTTTGACGCCACTGCGTTGACGAGCATTCTCGTGCGGACATGTCTGTCGGTCGCGAGAAGTCCCTCGCTATTGGCAACGAGAATTGAGCGGTCAACGTTAAGATAGGTTCCCTCTACCTGCGAGATAAGAGCATCTCTCTCCTTTGCCGCAGAGCAAGCGGCACGGAGCAGATCTGCCTTTATCTTTGTTTCAACGCTTGAGGGATCGACACGCACCGCGTGCGCGTTTATAATATTCTTTCTTGTAAGAGCAATACACTCTGCCTTTCGGCTCTCGCCCATAACCTGTGCAACCGAGCTTGCGCAGGCGAGTATCCCCTCGCGCGTAAGGTCGGTAGTCGACGCATAAACCGTTCTCGTTCCGTCAAAGGCGCGTATTCCCACACCACTTATTACATTGTCGGATATATTGTCAATTTTCCCCGCAACGTAGCTTATACTGTTATTTCTTGAACGCTGGGCAAATATCTCCGCAAAATCGGCTCCACCACTCATTGCGATGGCAATAGCCTCGGAGAGTATTTTCTCATTTACTATCATTTTCTCTACCCTTTATTAAAATCTGTTTAGTTCTGTGATCTCTCACCAAGTATATTTCTGTATTTCTGATAAAAGCTTTCAAAATATCCGCCGTCAAGCGCCTCACGGATCTTTCTGGTGAGGTTATTGTAGAAATACAGGTTATGAACGACGGCAAGTCTCATTCCAAGCGATTCCTTTGCCTTGATAAGATGGCGCACATAGGAACGGCTGTAATTGCGGCATGCGGGACATCCGCAGTTCTCGTCAAACGGTCTTGGATCCTTTGCGTACTTCTCGTTGAGCAGATTCATCTTACCGTGCCAGGTAAAGAGATTTCCGTGTCGCGCGTTACGGCTCGGCATTACGCAGTCGAAGAAATCAACTCCCCTGTGAACAGCCTCAAGTATATTACAAGGTGTTCCGACACCCATAAGATATCTCGGCTTGTTTTTTGGCATATAGGGCTCGACCGCGTCAATTATGCGGTACATATCCTCTGTCGCCTCACCTACGGCAAGTCCGCCGATAGCGTATCCGTCAAGGTCAAGCTCTGCTATCGTCTTCATATGCTCGATACGGAGATCCTCGTAAGTTCCGCCCTGATTTATTCCGAAAAGCATCTGATTTTTATTTATCGTCTCGGGCAGCGAGTTAAGCCTTGCCATCTCGTTTTTGCAACGGACGAGCCAACGTGCTGTTCTGTCGCAGGACTGCTTTACGTAATCGTAGGGCGCGGGGTTTTCAATACATTCATCAAATGCCATTGCTATCGTAGATGCAAGATTTGACTGAATCTGCATGCTCTCCTCGGGACCCATAAATATACGCTTTCCGTCAATATGAGAAGCAAAGCGCACTCCCTCCTCGGTTATTTTACGCAGCTGTGAGAGTGAAAATACCTGAAATCCACCGCTGTCCGTAAGAATAGGTCTTTCCCAGTTCATAAACTTGTGAAGTCCGCCCATCTCGTGTATAAGCTTATCACCCGGACGAATGTGCAGATGGTAGGTATTGGAGAGCTCCACCTGACAGTCAATATCAATAAGCTCACGTGTGGAAACTCCGCCCTTTATTGCGGCACAGGTTCCGACATTCATAAAAACAGGAGTCTGTATATCTCCGTGGACGGTATGAAGAACACCTCTGCGCGCTCTTCCGTCTGTACAAAGTAGCTCAAACATTATCTATATTACCTTTCGTTTAACATCTTTCAAATTGTCTGTCAAGCCCTTTATGGCTCATCTCCATAGCAACGGGTCTGCCGTGAGGACAGAAGGTTATATCGGGGATCTGCATCAGCTTGTCCACGATCCATTTAATATGCTCGGGCGCATATTCTCTGCCCGCCTTTATAGCCGCCTTGCATGAGGCTTGATAAAGTGCCTTTTCAAAGATTATATCTCTTGTAAGCCTTGCGCTTCCCGTGTTTTCTTTTATGCGCTCGGCTATTATAGTCAGCATATCCGAGATGGCATCTGTCTCTATTCCCTCGGGAATAGCGCTTACCGAGAGAGTGTATTTTCCGCTTGAGAACTCAAAGCCTATTGCCTCAAGCTCCTCTCTGTATTCCGACAGCATCCTTATTTCCTCGGACGTCATCATAACGTCTATCGGCAAAAGGAGAAGCTGCGAGGTAGGGGTTGCGGCACGCATACTCGCCTTTAACTGCTCAAAAATTATTCTCTCGTGCGCCGCGTGCTTATCTATAAGGAGCATTGTGTCTCCCCTCTCGACGATAACGTACGAATTAAAGACTTCGCCTACGATTCTGTATTCGATAGGTGCTGATTCGGTGTAAGCTTCCTCTGCCTTTACGTTTTGTGAAGCCTCACAAGCCTTGCTTTCGGTCTTCTCCTCGACCACCGACACAGGCTCGCTGACCGCTGCTTTTTCTTCGGTAACAGCCACTGTCTTACTCTCACAAACATTTTGTTTTTCTTCGTGTTTTGTATTTTCGACAGATGTTTGTACGGGCGGCTCACTCTTTTCTGCCGATACCATCTTATATGCTCCGCCAAGGTTGTATTTAAGATATTCCTTAACGTACTGCTCGGCAGTTATATGCTCAAACGCATTCTTCTTGGGAGCTTCAACCTTTTTTTCTTCGTGAACGCTCTGCTGTGCAGGCTTTGTATAGAGCTCTGCCGACACCTGTCTTGCCTTAAGCGACGAGCCTCGTTTATCCTCTATGGGAGAGGTCATATCGCTCACGCGCTTGTTC